>JBPCVD010000376.1:0-3607 GCA_051010815.1 Rubripirellula sp. | reverse complement strand
GTTTGACGAGGGTGACTTCGTTCCCCACATCATTGAAGATTAGTTCGTCGGTAAAACTCGACATTAGAACAAGGCCTTGTCCTGATTCTGTATCGAGCACCTTCGGATCATCGGCACCAGGAATCTCCGATGTGTTGAATCCCTTTCCTTCGTCTCGAATCGTGACGCGAATCTCTGTCTTCGTGGCGCTGGCCTCCACAAAGACCATGCGGTCCTTGTAGGGATCACTGCTTTTTCGGTTTTCGATCAGGTTGGTCGTTGCATCGTCATAAACGATCGCTCGGTGTTGGGGGGTTACCGAGGGTCCTAAATCGAGGTTTCCACGATACATCGCGTTGACGACTGCGTGTTCAATTGCGACGCCCAAACGGGTCAGACCCGAACCGGACAGCAAGTCCATTCCGGAGATCACTTGCATCAGCAGACCTATCAGAGGAGAGATCAGCTGAGAATCAGTGGGGAGTTCGAAAACGAAAACGTTTTTCTGTAAGGTCTGAATCAGCTTGGCGAAACTCGCGTCCGTGCGAATGACTCCTAGTACGTCGGTGATTGTGTCGTTGAGCAGTGTTTGTAGGTGGTCCTTGGGAACGTAACCTGCAGCTCCAATCTGTAAGGCCTTGGAGGCAAGCTCCTCTGAACCCCGGGCCGTGACTAGGACGGCTGGCACATGCTCAAAGTCCATTCGCATCGCCTGAACCAACTCGAGCCCATTCATTTCTGGCATCTCGAGATCGGTGATCACGAGTTCGACAGGCTGGTCTTGCAGCACATCGATCGCTTTGCGGCCATTGGCAACGTGCGTGACGTCGTGCGATCCCTCTTCGAGCAGCATTCGAATCTCGACAGCCTGTGTGGGGCTGTCTTCCACAAGCAGTACTTTCGCCATGATGCCAGCTGGAGGTGTTGGGGAGGGCTCGCAAATTATCGGAGCAGGGTGGGCTTTTGTGAGACACATCGTACCACTTCTCGTGCCCGCAGGTGCGATTGTGTTCAGCGGCTAGATTTTGGTCAGCGAATCGGCGCGTTGCGTGAAGAAGGCGCCTTTCAGGGATTCATCGTGTTCAATTCCATGTCGTCTGCCGGATTGCGAGTCGCTTCACCGGCGACCACCGAACGTCCTTGGTTTCGATCACGAATGAGAAGATCTCCGCAGGTTCAAGATCACACTCGAATCATTCAGCTGATCGTGTGTGATCCTGCGCAGTCACCCTACAGACTTGGCGTGAAGTCATCAGCTTCAGTTAGAGCCAAGGCAAACTGCGCTAACAACTGGGCAACGTGGTCAATGTCGGCGAGCGAGATGACTTCGACCGCAGAGTGCATGTAGCGGTTCGGGATTGCAATCAGACCCGTCGCAACACCTCCGCCATGGATCTGCAATACGTTCGCGTCGTTGGGCGTGGCTCGGCCGATCGCTGCCAACTGATAGGGGATTGAGTGTTCTTCGCTCAATGCGATCAGCCGTTCCGCAACCTTCGGATTGATGTTTGGACCGCGAAAGATCACGGGACCTCCGCCAATCGCGATGTTGCCTTGCTTCTGCTTGTCGACTGTGGGGCAGTCCGATGCATGGGTGACGTCGACGGCAATCGCGACGTCCGGATTGATACTACCGGCCGCGGTTTTTGCGCCACGGAGACCGATTTCCTCCTGGACCGTCGAGACGCTGTGCAAATGGCATTCGAGCGGAGATCCATCGGCTTCTGCTCGACGTAATGCTTCCATGACCGTCCACATACCGGTCTTGTTGTCCATTCCAGGACCGGACACAAGGTTTCCAAGTAGGGGCCGGTATCGAAGGTCGAGTGTGACAGGATCGCCGATCCGAATCAGTTCTGACGCTTCCGCCGAACTTTTCGCGCCGACGTCGAGCCACAGGTCTCCGAGTTCCACGACCCGTTTACGCTCTTCCGGTGTCAGCAAGTGAATGGGTTTTCGGCTGATCACTGCATGCACCGGACCAGACCCTGTCCAAATGGTCATCGCTTGCCCGATCAGTTGCTGCGGATCCCAGCCACCGATCGTCTGCGCGTAGACGAACCCGAGATCATCGATGTAGGAGACCAGCATTCCAATTTGGTCACAGTGGCCGGCATACATCAATTTGGGGCCGCTAGGATTCCCTGCGGAGGCGATCAAGTTCCCGTGAACATCAGTGCGCGTTTGCTCAGCATGCGGAGTGATGTAATCACGGATCAATGCCTGAATGGGCTCTTCGTAGCCCGAAGGGCTGGGAGTTTCGATGGCATTGCGAAAGAACTGAAGGGCGGAATCTTCCATGCTGCGTTCCATGAGGTTTGCTTGGTGGAGCCGGCGAGTCAGGTGCCGGACTTGCTTATCTTCTTCCAACAGCGGTGCTCAACCAAGATGACGGCCGCCTATTTTTACCCTGCACATTGAAAAGACTCTTGTGAACGAACGGACGTGAAACCTGATCGAGAGAGTGTTGGGGAACAATTCATCGAACCGTGTGCGAACTCCCCTCGCGTCGGTGTTGCAGCAATCGAACTGCGAGCGGTAAACCGGCAAGGCTCCAAATCGTTGAAAGCGTTGACGTTTGGCCCCGGGGCTGTGACGGCGTGATTCTGCCAAGCGACGCAGCGAGAACTACGCTCGTCTCTTGGTCGTCTCGGCCGTTGCAGCTGACTTTGACGGTCATGCCGCGGCCTGGAACTTGGGGATGTCTCGACGAAAGATCCAAACGGTCGGGTGCTGGCAAAGATTCTGAAAAAAGTTTTTGACCGACGTCCTCCGGATATGACGGAGCGAATTCAGTGCGAAGGCGTCTAATCACATAGGATTCACGAGGTTTTCATCCCTTCGGTCCCACTGGTGGGGTGCGAACTTATCGGCAATGAAACGACGAAACCGTTGATAGTGCTTGTTCGCATTCAAACGCACTAAAGAGTTAGCCCGGTTTTACTCGAAACTAACTTTCGGACGGCGAGCTAGTGAGCTGGGTTCGGCAGAGTTCGGGTGATTCACCCAGACTTGGTCAAACCGGTGGCAGTTTGCTAACGACGTCCACCCAGGGGGGATTCTGGGAAATGCATTCGGATGGAGTGCGATCGCTTGATGCGGTTGTCTCACCATTCGAGAGCGACTCGGCGACCATAGCCGAACGTTTCCTGCATTAGGCGAATCGAGCCGTCTCACGACGGAGCGAGCCGCCTCTTGAAAGGGAACGCTGGGCATTGATCGCCGCAGGTTCGCAGCTTCTACCCCTACCACAGTGATGTGGATGGACGCAGTGATGCGTCTGACGTTTGAAGTTTTGACAACCAAAACCGCGAGGATCCCGCAGGGCGAGCGTCGCAAGATGCAAACCGGGTGGCCCCGACCCAGCGTAGAAACTTAAAGCATTCATCCATTTGATGTGACCCACCACAACAAACGGAGACAGCCGATCAGGACCGGTTGTTTGGTTTAAGAATCAACGAAGAAGGGCTGCGAGAGCAATGGTTACCGACGCACCATTGCTCGAGGGAATAAAACGAGGCGTTATGGAGAACCTAGTATGAAGGTCTTCACAACTGGACAGGTCGCCAAGATCTGTAAAGTAGCACCCCGAACCGTTTCAAAATGGTTCGATTCGGGGCGTTTGAAA
>JBPCVD010000375.1:0-6852 GCA_051010815.1 Rubripirellula sp. | reverse complement strand
CAGTGGGTGATCGTGTTGATCGTGATCGGAGTTCTCGTGCGATTGGTCTCTTTGCTCGTACGGAATAGTTGATTTGATGAGTGACGGCGCCGGCGACTGGGACCATCTTCCACACGATCCACTTGCTTTCTTTGGCTTGGCGGAAGGGTTTGAACGACGCGACTTGAAACGGGCTTACGGAAGACTGATTCGGCAATTCAAACCGGAGACGCACCCCGCCGAGTTTCAACGCATTCGGGCCGCCTATGAGCAGTTGGAGAATGCAAATCGATATGGTCGTTCGCAACAGGCTGCCGAGGCGGCGAACTCCGCTTGGGAAATCAATCGGCCGCCATCAAGTCAGGGGCGATCAGAAGATTCTGCAAGTGGAGCTTCGCACCGAACCGGGAGGGACCCCGCCAAGACGGCGCCTCCTCCATTGGTCGATGTCGCGAGGTCAAAGCCTCGGGAGACCTATCAGCGATTGCAGGAGAAAGGGACGCGCACGCCTCAAGAATACTACGTGCTGGCAGTCCTGAGCGATTTGCTGAAGCTGCCGGAAGGCGGCAAGAGTTTCATTCAGTGGTTGTTGCTCGGATTAAAATCACATCCTTCGGATCCCGGTCTGACAGCTTTGGTGGCTCAGTACCTGCGAACCGACGTGTCCGTCGAGGAAGCTCCGAGAGTTCGCAAGTCGGTGGCGTCCGCTTTGCGATCGCCGTTGTTCTATCGATTGACTGAATCGCTTTGGGAACGGCTGCTACGCGAACAGGATTTTGAGCGTTTCTATCAACTTTTGGAACCGTGTGAGCGGCTGATTCGACAGACCGATCCACGTGCTCGTTGGGCCTTCTACTTACGGATCTTGCGGACCGCCATTTGGAAGGCACCGCCAGATTGGACCGAAGCTCGCCTGGGTGAACTGGAGTCGGAAGCTGCGCAGTTCGAAGGGGCGATGGAACAAGACCTCGAGTTCCTTGCCCTGCTGCGGAACCATTTGAAGTCGCAGCCACCGCAGTTGGCCGCGTTGCCAGCTCGTGCGCGGATCGACCATCTTCTTCACGAACACTGCAACGGCGACGGTCCTGCGGCAGTGGCTTCCATGACCCACGGCTTCAGCGAAATCGCCAGAGACGCTCACGGCATGCGCTTCGCATTTCCAATGAACGCGGACGCGCGCGATGCGGACGTCTTCTTACTTATCGTAATGGTCAGCGCCGATCTGGCGGAAACGGCCGGCATCTCGCCTCCTCCCGCCAATGATGCGAAAAATGATCAACAGGCCGTTTCGGCGTTCCGTGATCTATTGTCGACTCTGTCACGCATCGGCAATCAGATCACGCGTCTCGACTTCCGCTACAAGTGGATCACATTTCTGACTTACTTCTTTGTCTGGTCGGTGGTGACAGTGTTCTTCGTTGCTTTGCCAATGGCGTTCTTGCCACTGGCTGATTCCGTGCTTCCCATTGGGCTGTTCGTCAGCATGGCGATCTGCGTCCTGTCATTCATCTTTTACGTATTTCCGAAGCATCTCAAGCCACGCCTGCAAGCCAAGCAGCAAGAGTGTCTGATGAATGCGTACGAAAGTCAGTGGCGCGAACGGCTGTTTCGATACGTGCAGTCCTGCGGCGAGCCTGCAAACGCGTCGTTTCACCGCCTGCGTCGCGCGGCGAAGAACCAAGAGGAATCTCATTGGGTGACGATCGTGCTGAGCTACTGCGAGGCTGATCTTGGGCTACTGATGTTTGCAAGGGCTCAGATGTTCGTTGCCTGATCCACGCATCGGGCCGAGCCTACGAGGTTGTGTCAGGCACGAACAATTCGAAGGTTTTTTCTGCAACCAGTTGGCCACCAAGCTCGAGTGTCATTCTCCATTCACCGAGTTTGTCATGCACGGGCGCCCAAATGGTGTCTCCCAGGTAGAAATCCCAATCATTCGTTTTGACGTACACCGTCCCATCAAATGGTGATCGCCGCTTTCCCGCGCTATCCAATATTCCCGGATGATCGATGCAGTAAAAGAGTTCTTGGTTCTTGGCTCCCTTCACGTTCACGACGAATCCGAATTCAATATCGATCTCGGCTGGAACGCGAGTGGTTACCTCTGCGATTCTGGGCAAGGTTTTAGAGCTGGAATCCCATTGCGTGTAGATGCCGTAGGTCCGCATGCGAATATCGGGTTTGCGTTTTGCCATGAATGCATTTTGACGCTCATTCTCGGAAGCGCCCATCCGCCGTTTGCATAGAAGGTTGCGGTGGGGCTATTCGATTTCCGATCGCGTCAATTCCTCTCCGCCGAGATTGTCAGCGGAATGATCGTTCCGTTGGAAACGTTCCTGTTAGAAACGTTCCTGTTAGAAACGTTGCGAATTTGGGACTCGCTGCATGACGACTGTGCAGGTGGCCGGTGCACCCGTATCGTTCAGGATCAAGTCGAGTTGGAGAACCCCATGCGACTGGGCGATCACTTGCTGCAACACCTGTTCATTCTGCAGATTGATTCCGTTGCAACGAGCGATCACCATGCCTGGCTGAAGACCGACGAAGGCAGCGGGTGAACCTGGTGCGACCGACTCGATGCCCACACCCTTGCCTGGCAAGAACAGACCGTTGAGCCCGAGGTGCCAGCGGGCATCAGCGACAATCACTTGGCCTCCGATGACGTAGTCACAGGTGACGTAGTCCCAACGGCAACTCACATGGTGAACGGGTTCACAGTATCGAATCGGCTTGCACCAGTTGTACCACCAATGGCAGTGTTTTGGTTTCGTGTGGCACCAACCCTGATTCGAGACGCAGACTTTGTGTTGGCTTTGGTTGTATCGAATCCGGTCATGAAGACGATGGTGAGTCGCGTTACCGACGACGGATTTGACGATGCCTCCGACTTTCCCTTTGAGGTGATCGATTCGATGGTGGGTACCGTTACCGATGGACTGACGGAATTTGTCGAGGTTGGGGTCCGCTTTTCGGTCCCCCAGCGAGCCGACGCGATGCTTCCAATCGGTGACGTTTGATGTCTTTGACTGTGTCTTATTGCGGCTGTTGAACACGTCCTGTGTTCGAATGCCTTGATTCTTGAATGACGGTTTGATCGTCTTCGTCTGCACTCCACGAGACGAATTGAATTTGCTCGTCACCCCTGAACTTCCAAAGTGTTGACTGCGATTTCGGGAGCTTGTCCCGCTCATCTTGGACGACACTTTTGAACGGAGGGAGTTGCTGAATCCACTCGACCGACTGGTGCTGGAGTGATTGCTTCGCGAACCTCCCGAAGACTTTCCGCCAAAGCTGAATCGTTGGGCGTGGGAGGTTTGAATGCCAATGGCCAGGAAGGCGGCTGCGGCGGCAATAGCAAGAGTTCTAAGGGTGGCCTTCTTCATGGCTCGTTTCCTCAATGATGGCTTGTTTTCAGTGACCGATGGCGACCCACGCCACTCTCACACTGACCAAGCGGAAACGCCGAAAGCGTGTGACAGGAATTCTCTCGCAATCCTTGGGAAACGTCCAAAGACCTGAGAATCTGACGAATCGAAGTCGGGCAAGCACGGCTTTGCACGGATTGCTCACGCCCGTTGACGAGAGTCCCAGTCGGGCGCGTCAGCCAACCGATGCCGTGCGGCGTGTTGGAGCGGCAGATCGCGAATCGGTCGGCGATCGCCGTCTGACACGCACCGACGGCCGCGGTTTTGATTCAATCCCAGACAGCTTCCGCCATCCCGCTTCCACAGGTATGCCGCTCATGTTCGAAGCGTGAGCCCGAATCCCGGTACGGACGACACCTGCTGATTTCCGTCAAGAATGACGTTGTCGCCGAAGTCAACGTCGGCATGACTTTGGGTCACGCCTTCAATTGTTGGCGCTCCGCCCAATCCTCCAATCAGGTGGGCGATGTAAATGGTTTTGAGACCCGCGCCCCACGCATGCGGCGAGGCCTCGACACCTCGGTCCATTAACCTCGGCAGTAGGTTGCGCCAGTTTGTGAAGCCAAGGCCGAGAATATCCTCGAGTCGTACATCCAAGATTTTGGCTTCTTGCAACGACTCCAGGACGGCGGTGTCTGGCTTCGCTTCCCCATCGGCGAGTCGCATCTGAGTTCGGCCGTTCTGCTGTGCCCAATCATGAAGACGCCGATAGTCTTCGACGGTCTCATGAAAAGGTTCCTCTAGCCAGAACAAAGGAACGTGCCGCACACCGCTGAGGAATTCAACACAATCGTCGAAGTGATAACCGTTGTTGGCGTCGACGAGAATATCGCATTCTGGAAACGCCTCATGGATGCGAGAGACGACCTCGATATCACGTTTCATTCCCGCAGCGGCGGGCTTCATCCAGCGATGCCCGCGGCCGATTTTGACTTTGAATTGACGGTAGCCGTAGTCGTAATCCCAACGGCATTCCCTGAGTACCTGGTCGACTCCCGAGGGTCTTTCTGGTGGATCAAGGTCGTCGAAATAGATCATGCCCGAGTAAACACGGGTCACGAAAGGTGTCTGACGTTGTCCGCGTGAAACCATCTTCCAGACGGGCTGCTGAAGTATCACTCCGGCTAAATCATGCAAAGCGATGTCGAGCGGTCGCCATGCAGAATCGAGAATTCCGTGATCGGCTGAAATCAACGACGCGACCGTTTGCCCCTTCACTCGATCGGTGATCGACTCGATCATCCGCCGAACGCCATTGGCGATTCCCCACGCGGACGCGCCCTGGTCTGTCCGAAGGATGCAAGCGAGATGTTGATTCTTGTGGCCATGGGCTCCTTTGCTGGCGTTGCGTCCCACCGGCCGCGGCCAACTTCCGTCGATCGATTTGAATTCGATGGCGGTGATCCGATGTTTTTCCAGCTCGCTTTCGTCAGCGAACGCACTCGACGTTTGCGATAGTGCGAGCGAAGTAGAGCCGACTGCAGCGCCGAACTGTCGTCTCGTTAACCGATTCGTCTTACGCGAGGAATGACGCAATTTGGTGTTGGCTCGTCGAGCATGCATCTCAGACATCGGACGTTTTTGGGAGAGGGATATGTGATGGCACCTTGCTGATCATAGCTTTCGTCACACGTCGAGTGTGTTCCTAGACACTCGTTGGTCGGGAACGGAAACGCGCCGCGTTCCGCAGCCGCGACCATCCCCTAGGTGGTGCGCGGATCGAGCGACGCCGGCGGAGAAACTTCATCCGCATGCCTGCCGCTCCGACGGTAATCGGACGGAGTTTGTCCGGTGACCCGTCGAAAGACAGCGGTCATGTACTCCCCATGTTCATAGCCACACCGTTCTGCGATCGCCGCGATGGAAAGTTGTGTCTCACTCAGCAGTCGTTTCACGCCGTTGATTCGAACACGCTGAATTTCTTCGTGCGGTGTTCGCCCAATGAGTTTCTTGAAGCGATGTTCCAGTGATCTACGCGACAGCGTGGAATGGTCCAGGATATCTCGAACCTGGATATTCGACGTTGCGTGGCGTCGGATGTACTGCAACGCTGTTGCGATGTCCGCATCATCAATCGCCAATGTGTCAGTTGACTCTCGGACCGCGACCCCCAGTGGTTTGGTGACCAACGGCGGATCGGTGATCGCAAGGTCCGATGTCAATCGTTGCGTTGATCGCGGCGAAGGTGACATCGCGTGGCTGTGCTGTTGGGCATCCATCAGACGGTCAAGTAGCCGAGCTGCCTCATAGCCGGTTCCACGCGTGTCTTGCACGATGCTACTGAGTGACGGTTCGGAGAGTTCGCAAATCAAGCGGTCATTGTCGACACCCAAGACGGCCACCTGCTCAGGAACGGTGAAGTCGGCTTGCCGACAAGCGTCGAGGACTTGTTGCGCTTGAAAGTCGTAACAGGCCATGATTCCGACAGGTCGTGGCAGCGTGGCGAGCCAGTCGGCGAGTTGATTCTTCTCGCGATCCCAGTCGTAACTTGGATCGTAACGATGAGTGGACTGATATTCAAAGAAATTGCGTTCCGCTGCCCGCGTCAGTTCGCGGAAACGATCTCGTCGCGCCATGGACCAAGCAAAGCCGGGGTCACCGCAATAGGCAAGATTATGAAAGCCACGTTCCAGAAAATGCTCGGCGCCAACGGTGGCAATCGCTTGGTCATCCGTACTGGTCCAGGGGATGCCGCGGACATGTCGCGTTGCACTCAAATCGACGATCGGAACGGTGACATCGCGCAACTGCTGAGCAATATCGTCGGTTTCGATTCGGGCGATGATTCCGTCACCCGTCCAATCTCGAAGCCATTTCGGCGGGGTGGCCCCACGTTCCTGTTCGGTCAAAAAGACGGACCAGTCGCCCGTTTCCTTGACGTAGGCGATCACGCCATCCAGCAGTCCCCGGCAGTAGCCGTTGGATGTTTCGACAAGCAGAGCGACCGATCGACGAGGCATGTGAAGCTGGGGTGTGTGAAATATCTACGATAGATTGCGCAATCTCTCATGGATCGGACCGACAGATCGGCAAGAATATCTTTATCTCGCAATTATACACGACGGTGATGCCATGTTTCCGTTGTGCGCAAATCCTCTGATGTCCCCACCCATTTGGCACTAGGCGAAAACAATGACCGCATTTCCCGAAATCACCAAGATCCAATACGAAGGTCCTGACAGTGACAATCCGCTGGCGTTTCGCTGGTACAACCCAGACGAGGTGATTGAGGGGAAGACGATGAAGGATCATCTTCGCTTCACGGTCGCCTACTGGCACACTTTCCGAGGTGCCGGCAGCGATCCGTTTGGTGGCGGAACAGCGCATCGCCCTTGGGACGACGGCAGCGAGTCGGTTGAGAACGCGTGCAATCGAGCTCGGGTCGCATTCGAGTTCTTCGAGAAGTTGGATGCCCCCTTCTATGCCTTCCACGATCGCGACGTGGCGC
>JBPCVD010000374.1:0-18445 GCA_051010815.1 Rubripirellula sp. | reverse complement strand
CCGTTCGCCGCCAGCGTCGCTCGCCGTTCGCGATGCCGCGAGCGTTGCAGTTGGTTCTGAGCGGAGAGATCGGTTTCGGGAGGAATCTGAATGGATGCGCGATACCGAACCCGCCGCCATCTTCGCAAAGACTTCGGCGAACGCATCAACGAGTTCCTCGCTCGTTGCACGTAGCGGATCACTACCAAGACTGCGCAACTTGCCTGAGGCAATTACGGACAGATTCCCTGCGGCGGGAACGCCCGGACCGTCCAGATCGCTCATTTTCGGCTCCCCAGCGATCAGTTTCACATCGCGTGGGAGAACCTTGCGAGATATTCGCCAGGAGCCACGCGAGGATTAAAGGCTGTCGCTCGCCTGATTGATCAATGATGAAATCGGCATGCCTTCGCCAATACGGCGAAGGATGTCGGCAAGTTTGTCCGCTTCCTCACGAGAAGTGAACTCTGCCAATATGTCTTTTCGTTTGTCCGTCGACATGGCTTGAACGATTGTCACGACGTCATCGATTCTTTCATCGTCATACATTATCAGGAGTTGCTCTTTTGACTGAACCGGGTCAAGTGCCTGTAGCGTCCGCTGAACATCCTGGAGCCCATCATTTCTTGCTCCTTCACGGATTTCCTCAAGTTCGCTGCGAAACGATGTCAGCCGCTGATCGAACCGTTCACGTTCCTCGCGCAGCTCCGATAGCATCACGCCGAGGTCGTCTCGAAACTCCTTTTGGCTACGAAGTCGAATGTCCATGTCGTAGCTTTTCATCTTTCGCGCTTCGAGGATCTCATCGAAATCGGGCTGCTCCCGATCCTCTCCCTCACGCAAGATCTGTTGTAGTCGATTTCCTGAGATATTGATGCCATTCAACAGTCCCACTACCTTGGTCACCGAATCGCGGTTGAGGGCTCCCTGAGTGACAAAGTAGCCCATCAGAATCGCTTGCGTCAAAACAGTCGCAATGCAGAAAGCGGCGAAGGCTTGGGAGATTTTTGTAGTCATCGTCGTTTACCGTTGTCGCTGGATGATGTAGCGGCGCGTCGTCGCGTCCTCCGCTTCAGCCTGTTCGCGTTTGTAGATTTCTTCGCGATATTTGGCCTCAGCCCGCTCATGAAGTTTTTCGAAGCGTTTCAGCTCAGACTCGGCCACAACAAGCGATGCCTGCCGTCGCTCCAATTCTTGTTTCAATTCGCCGTGGGTTTCCTCGAGCGATCGAATATCCCCCTGCAATTGCAAGTCGTAGCGACCTTTGGCAAGCAGCGAATCGACCGACACCGGTCCAACTCGGTTTGAATTGGCGTTCTCTCTCAGACTGGTCCGCTCGTTCTGTTTCGAACGAATCTGTTCGCGAATTCGCTCCATCGCCTCATTTGCTTGGCCCACATGGGCCCCCGCTTCGTCACGTTCGCGACGGCGAAGATCGAGGATGGCGGCGAATCGAAACTGAAATGGCACAGACTCGAACTTTTTATAAACGTGTGATCAGCGATCGATGTCAGTTAGAAGAAGCAAGATTCATTTCAAGGGTTTGAGGTCCAAGTTACGGAATGCCATTCGCGCCATTGACGACTTCATTCGGTGGAAGTGTCGAATCGGGTGTAGGATTCGAGGTCACCGCGTGCTCATGACCGATCGGTTTTCCCACCAGTTGCATCAATGATTCGACCGAATGATCCAAAGGCGACAACTCGCGGGCATCTTGCTGAAGGAATTGCCGCAAGGGATCTCGCATTGCGATCGCGGCGTCGACTCTCGGATCACTTCCCGCGCGGTAGGCGCCAATCGAAATCAAGTCGGCGTGACGTTGATATTCGCTCAGGTGTTGGCGAGCGATGGACGTCGCCTGCATGACTTGCTCTGGCATCAGGTGCGGTTGCAGACGGCTCAGACTTTGCAGCACATCGATGGGTGGCCAATGCGACTCGGCAGCGAGCTCTCGATTCAGCACGATGTGACCGTCAAGTAACCCTCGAAGTGAATCAGCAATCGGCTCGTTGTGGTCATCGCCTTCGACTAAGACAGAATAAAACGCGGTGATCGATCCATTCCGCGTCCGTCCAGATCGTTCGACTAGCCTCGGCAACATGTTGAAGACGCTCGGCGGATAACCACGCGTTGTCGGCGGCTCTCCGGCAGCCAAGCCAAGCTCACGCTGAGCCATCGCGAAGCGGGTCACGGAGTCGAGTAATAACAACACGTTTTCACCAGCATCGCGAAACGACTCGGCAATCGCTGTCGCAGTCCACGCAGCTGAGACACGCTGGGCTGCGGGGCGGTCACTCGTTGCGACAACGACCACGCTCCGCGCGAAACCTGCTTCGCCCAAACATCGGTCAAGAAACTCCTGAACTTCGCGTCCGCGTTCCCCAACCATTCCGATCACGATTCGATCGGCATTCGACCCACGTGCTAACATCCCCAATAGCGTACTCTTACCGACGCCCGATCCCGCGAAGATGCCGAGACGTTGCCCCTGACCGCAGGTCAACATGGTGTCGATGGCTCGCACACCGGTTTGCAAAGGTTGATCGATGGGCGGTCGATCCAGAGACTCGGGCGGCTCGGATTCAGCATCGACCGTCGTCAGATCGCGCGGCAATGGTCTTCCATCGATCGGTTGGCCAAAGGCGTCGATCACACGGCCACAAAGTGACGGACCGACACGTAGTTTTAACGATGTGTCGACGAGACGCACGTGGTCACCCGCTGAAAGCGCGTTCAAACGTTCCAGTGGCGCCAAGACTGGGCGGACCCCATGGAATCCGATCACGCGTCCTCTGGAAGTCGCACCATCACTCGACTGAAGTTCACAGATCGCTCCAATCGGCGCGGTCATGCCCTCGATTTCGACCGACTCACCCGCCACCGCGGCGACGCGTCCACGAATTTCCTGAGTGATCGCCTTTTGAATCATGAGATCCACCGACTTCGGTTCAGGAAGCCGCGGAAGATCTAGTGCGAATTCGCCAACCGTCACGCCAACAACTCCTGCAAGCGACTGAGTTGCGCCGTCAATCCGGCCTGAATGTCGCCACCATGCTGGCGGACCACGACTTCGTTCAGTGGAACGGTCTCGTCGGGAATGACAGCCGTTTGTTCCGGCAAGTGGGAGCCAGCCAACAATTCGTCGAAGGCCTGTCCCAACTGGGCCAACGTCTCCGGATGCACGGCTAAAGTCAGATGCGTTGAGGCGCGAGTGCTTTGCATTGCCTCGTCAGCCCACTGGACCAGTAGCTTCGGTTCGTCCTGTAAACGTCGCAGCACAATTTTCTCTGCCGCTGAGAGTGCTACCTGCGTGAGTGATTCGGAATATTGATGCATCCAATCCTCGTGCGCACGATGCATTTTTTGAACGGCGTCTTGAATGACTCGCAGTCCATCCTTGGCTCGTCGCTCCGCTTCCACTTTCAATTTCTGATCCGCGTCGATCGCAGCCCGTTCAAGCCCTTCTTGATAGCCCCGTTGCTCCGCTTCCTGGCGAATCGAATCCGCTTTTGAATTCGCTTCCTCGAGCATCTGATGAATTTGCGCGCGGCATTCATCCAGGCGGGATCGTCCTTCATCCGCAAGGTCGCTGAGATTGAATCCTGCCAACCCCGACACGCTTCGTGCCGCCGGAGTCTTTTCCGCCGTAGTATCTGACTTGAGGACGATGGCCATCAATACACCCTGATCATGCGGCCTGCGGAATCGGCAACTTGGCCGAGCTTACGGATGCTTGAGCGACCGCCTCTTTTGCCTGATCGATTTCACGCAACTGCAGTGAACCGAGTGAATTCATTCGTTGGCGCACCTGTTTCGCCTGCGATCGAGGCAAGACAGCCAACACTGACTCCGTCACTTGATTGGGAAGCCCGCAAAGGGCCAGCATCGCCACTCGAGTATCGACCCTTCCGAGAGTCTCACACAATTGCTGCGCAGATAGGGTGATCAGATGTTTGTGAATGGCGTCGGTCGACGGAAACGACGAAGTCGACTCCACCGAACTGGATGAAGCCACCGGCTGCCGAGACGATGCAGGAGCGACACGAAGACCTTGTGTCTCCGTCGCATTTGGCGATGGCTTGCTGGATGCATCCGATTGACCTGGCGAAGATTCGCTCGAAAAACCGGAATGGCTCTGCTGCGATGGCGAAACCGCCTCTTGCTCCACACCTCGAAGCCGCTTGCCCAGATCGGCCGCGGCGCGCTCTGCGGACGGGAATCGCATCGAAGCGTAATTTGACTCGTATCCGGACTGGGCTCCCGGCGATTCGGTTTTATGCGAGTCGTTTTCCTGCGAGCGTCCATTGGACGTTTCTCTTTCCGTCGGCATCGCGGCAAGGATCGCGTCGAGTGCTCGTCGGCCGATCGCGGTCCGTTCGGACGAGGATTGCTTGGACAAACATCCTCGGAAGTGCGCGGCGACCTCCGCGACGGCTTCCTCGGGAATCTCACCCAACCGCCCGATGCGACTCAAGGCATCGCTCTGCAGTCCGGACTCCAGCCGGGGCAAGACGCGTGCAGCTTGATCGGGGCTGATCGAGGCTAGCACCAACGCGACCGTTTGCGGATGTTCGGACCCCAGCAACTGCACCAGAGACTCGTCATCGACCGAACCCAGGAATGCAAGTGGCGAAGTATCTGAATCTGTGGTCTTGGTGACATCGGGAAAGGGACGCGCTTGTTCAGATGGCACGACACGAGAGGCTGCTTGTCGAGCTGCCTGCGGATCGACTCGATTCACCGGTGACGTCTCGGGGACGTTCTGTGGCGTCGTTGCACCGGAGGCCTGGTAAAGGTCGGGCGACGGCGAGGGCTGCTCGACAGAAACTTTGAACGCATGCAGAGCACGTTTCCGTTCGAGCGGATCCACGTCCGACAACGTTGCCATCGTTCGGCGTACTTCTTGCTGTGCGTTGGGATCAATGCCCCCCATCAACTGCGAGGCAACGGATCCCGGAAGGCTACTCAGAACGATGGCAACACGGCGTAGCGTTGCCTCGCGGTCCGGTCCTGAGTTCCATCCGTTCGCCATCCAGGGCACTCCTTCGCGCCAAAACGAGATGTGTCGTTGTTGTCATCACAGACGATCCATCGCCGCGAGATGACCCACACACACCCTTGTAGTGGAACATGAGCCAAAAGCGAAAGAGGGAATCAGATTCGCAGAAATTGTTTCGCCAGCGGTTTCCCGCTTCAAGCAGCTTCGCCAACCCATCCGCGAATGACGTTGGCCGCAACCTCGGGATTTCCTTCGACAAGCGTCAAGAGTTCATCCTTCAACGAGCCGCCCGTGATTGTCATTCGATCGATTTCACCGACGGGATTTTCCGGCTCAGGCGGTGGAGCAGGCATTTCCAGCCCAAAGCCTTGCTGAAATTCTTTCGGGGCCGGCTCACCGCTGCCTTTGGCCGCTGAGCGAGCGACCAACAATGCGACGAATCCGAGCAGCACTAGCGCGAGGGTCTGCCACGACTCAGCAAGCCAGGTCATCGCTTGTTTCGCGGCTTGAGGCTCAACCTGCGGTGCTCCCGGAATATCTGGATAGTCCCAGACTTCGACCAGGGGGAACCGGTCGGCTCCAGCGGAAACCTCTGGAAGGAGCACGGTGATGGCAGATTGGATGTTCTTTTCTGTTTTTGTGCGGAGCTTCTCCAACGTCGAATCATCGAGCGGTGGCACATCCAACGCCGATTTTTCAGGTTCGCGTTTCAGGAAGTCCCTCGCATGCAGCGTGTCGTAGTAGCTGGTCGGTAGCCCCACGGACACACGAACCGTCTTGACCTGCAGGGCGGCAAGTTTCGAGTTTTCGAACTGCTGTCCGGCCACTCCGATCGTTTCTCGCTGATCCTCTTTCACGCGATCGGCTTCGAGGCCATCTTCGATGCTGGCTGCTCGGTTTCCGATCGCATTGGTGACCGTTCCCGGCACTCCGCGAAGTGCTTGCTGTGTTCTGGTACTCTCGATTTTGGTGGTACGGTTTGTCAGGTTCGTGGGCTCTGCATCATATTTCAGCGTTGTCTTTTCAACTTCCATCGTCGGATCGATTTGAGCCGAGACAGCGACGCGAGCAGGGTAGCCGACCAATAACGCCCGGACCTTCTGTTCGATTCTCGCCTCCGCCTCACGTTGCTTGCGAAGCAGTGGATCATCCTCGTCCATGTGCGATGTCGACGCGGTGCCATTTGTGTCGATCACCACCACATCGTCACTCGACATGCCCGCGTAGGATCCGCGGATGAGTTCCTTGATTGCCAGAATGCGTTGCCGAGGCAATGGAGCGCTGCCTTCGGGTTGCACCACGACACTTGCGGCCTGCGGGGTCGCCCGGCTCAATCCAACACGTTCGCCACGGTCATACTCGACGCTCGCCCATCGAACGTCGGGAAAAGTGGCGACCTTGTTGCCCAAATCCTGTTCCTTCGCATGCATTTCGCGTGAATGACGAAGGTCAGAAGAGTCGAAAGGGCTGCTTGCCTTGATCGCTTCATCGACGCGCGTACGCAACGACACTGGCAGACTGCTCGCTTCTTGAAGCGCGGCAAAGTAATCCGATTTCGTCTCGTTAGGCACGGCGATTCGTCTGCCGTCACGCTCCCATTCGTTGAGTCCTGCCGTGCTCAAGGCGACTTCGATCGCATCCAGCTCCTGTTCACTCAGCGAACGGCCGCCGAACAACATTTGCGTGCGTTTGATCTCCGTGCCGCGAACCAGGAAAGCAAGTCCGATGGCGATCGCCGCAACAAGCATCACCGAGATGATACGCGATTGCATTGGCATCGCAGCAAACGCGTCGCGTGCTTGACCGGTCGACTGCTTCAATAGGCTCATAGAAAGAGATTCCGTCACACTGAACAATGAGGACAACAGACGTTGTCACCGATGAATGCTAGATCTGTATTTGTTGCACTTCGCGATAGGCCTCGATCAACTTGTTTCGCACCTGCAACAACATGCGAAAAGCAAGGTCAGCCTTTTGGACGGACGTCAGAACTTCTGCTTCGCTGACATCTCCGCCGGTGAGCAAGGAGTGAACCATATCATTGGCATCCACTTGCATCGAATTCACCTTTTGGACCTGATTCGTCAGCAAGCTTGCGAACTGATCAGCACCCGCCTGAGGATCAAGCTTCGATGCCGACGTCCCGCTTCCGGTCAATGGGAAGGCAGGGCGTATGGGCGGTTGTATTCCGTTGATTGGTTTCATCACAGTCGTCCAATTCCGTTGGACGAAATCTCGTCAAAGCAAAGCAGGGCGGAGAAGGGAAGGGCAGGGGAGGCGGCATGATTCACGACCGATGGAATCAAGCAAGAATCGTGAGCGTCTCGCGACTCATGTTCTTGGTAATTTCCATGACTCCAACGTTTGCCTCATAGGCTCGCGTGGACTCAAGAGCGTCCACCATCTGCGTGGTCAAATCAATGTTCGGATAGGCAACGTAACCTTTCCACTTGCCGTCTTGAATCGCTAGGGGATGATCCGGCTGATAGCGATAGAGTGGATCTGAATCGGTCATCTTGATTTCTTCCACCTTCACGCCGGACGCGCCGCTGGTCGACAACGAATCATCCGTTTGAAAGACAACCTCGCGCGCCTGGTAAGGATTCGCCTCGCCATTCTCGTCCTTCAGTGATGAAATGTTCGCGATATTCCCCGAAACCGCATTCAAACGTGTGCGCTGTGCCACCAGGGCAGAGGTGCTGATATCGAGTGCTCTCAACATGTTCAATCCTCGGGGACTAGGCTCGCTCGGTAATCGCCGCTCGCAGCAGGGCAAACTGACTTCGCATCGTGGTGATCGCCAACGAATGCATATGCTGGTTCTTTGCCAACTCCGTGACTTGATGCTCCAACGAGACATCGCTGCCATCGTGGAGGACCACTTGTTCCGTCGCGGCGCGTGGTCCCGCGTAAATATCGTCTCGCGTCAGTGGTGAACCGGCGTCGGCCGAACCCCGACCCGCAGCGATCGACTCTACCAAGGCGTTCTGAAAATCGCCGAGATCCAAGTCCTTCGATCGGTATCCGGGCGTATCGATGTTCGCCACATTGCCTGCCAGCAATTCATGCCGACGCTGGGAAAAACTCAGCGACTGCTCAAGTGCAGGAATGGTCGTGGTATTGAAAATCCCGAACATCAATCCGAATCGCGAATGAAGGACACGTCGCTAAGCAGCAATCCGACCGCTTCCACTTTGACGGCGGAAGGTGACCGTGACGGCGCCGCCGCCCTGAGGGCAGTTTTGCCATACCACGTTCGCGCCCATGGCCGCCGCCGCGAGCGGCAGACGCTGAGCGCGGTGCTCAATGTCGCGACCCGTGTCGGCCAACTCCAATTCCAGGCCGTGAACGGTTTCACAAGCTGTGATCGTCAAGTCGCCACCCTCTCCCATCTCCGAGAGAGCCTGCCCCACAAGCGTCTGGATCAGATCAACCGTGCGACCCGAGTCGGCCGGCACTTCAATCGAAGTGTCGATGTCGAGCTCGAGACAAACGGGAGCTGAATGTTCGATCAGCAGCGGGGCGGTGACTGATTCCACCAGAACCGCTAAAGATCGGCAGGTACTTGGGTCGATCCATTGATTTGACATAGTGCGTTCCCGATTCATTCGGTGCAGCGAGTAAAAGTAAAAAACACTGTTCTCGCTCATAGCAGCGTGGTTGCTGCACATGCAAGATGAATCGCCAAGAAAGTAGGCGTGCTAGCAAAGACGGATCAGACGTCGCGTTCGCACAAGCCGTTCGCCACGTCACTTTCAACGAGACGAAATCCCAGATTCAGTCGCTGGAAAGATCGAGCTGACCACCCGACGTGGGACTCGAAGACTGATGGGCATAGCCCGATGCCGCTTGCCAACCGGCGTCGACTTTCGCCAATCGTTCCTGGACTTCCTGCCGATTAGCGCTGAGCGTGGCCTCACATTCAGCTTCAATCGCTAGCAATTCAAGATGCATCGTCTCGCATTCATGTTGCTGATCCCGACAGCGTTGACGCATCTCTGGACTCGCCCAGTTTCTTTGCTCTGGATCGTCGTGAGTGGCCAGTCGAAGTTGTTCTGCGATGCTGACCAATTCGCTAATCGGCCGTTGTTTGTCTGAAAGCAGACGCATCAAATCGCTCATCTGGCCCGATTCGATGGCATCGATTTGCTTGCGGCTGCATTCGAGCAACTCGCGCAATGTCGACCACCGCCGCGTGATGAGTTCGGAAAGTTCATCTCCGTCCATGATTCGTCATACGCCCTGGTTATTGATGCGTTGATTCATCCAGCCGAGCAGATCCTGCCAGCCCTCCCGATCGTATCGCGTGGTTTCAGCAAAACGATTGTTCCATTCATTGGGTATTCGCTGCAACACAACACTGGCTTGCCGAATCAGCATGTCAGCCTCATTCGGTTTACCAAGCTCCTTGGCACAAGTTGCCCGACCAAGAATCGCCTCCAGCGCAGGTGGTTCATTCATGTATCGCAATTCAACGGCGCGGTAGGCAGAGGCGGCATCCTCCAACCGTTCCATCTCACGAAGGATGTCTGCCTCGGCAAGCAAGCAATTGCGCAGCATTGACTGCTCCGCGACCGGTAGCCGCTGCTCTTCTTCCAATGCCGACAGATGCTTCCCCAGACGCGCGAAACTGTCGAGAGCGGTCTGCAACTCTTGATCTGCCTTGGCTCGCAAAGATCGTTTCGCCGCATCGAGTATCTCGGGGGATTGGGATTCAATCCGCGGCCATCGCGAAGACATGACTCGGGCGCGAGCGGCCAAGTAGGCCGCCGACTCGGCTCGGGCGATAGGCCAATACCGTTCGACTGCTTCATCGAGATGCCGCACAGCCTCCTCAAGGACGGGCTGGTTTTCTCGCAGCAATTCCAATTTGATCGCCGGCTCGGCTTGCTCGGCTTGCAAATAGTTTCGGTAAGCCCGCTCGTAAAGCAACTCACCCAGAGTCAGCAGAGAATTTTGCCAAGCCGGACTCTGCGGCGTGAGTTCGCCATCCTCAAGATTGTCGGTCAGTAGTGTTCGAGCATTTTCGAGATCGCCTTGTTCAGCATAGGCTAGCGCCGCCAACAGCCGCGCGTCATATCGGAGTGGATCGCGTGGAAACTCGACGATGCACGTCGTCAGTGCATCGATCGCAGTCTCCGGCTCGTCCTCCGCCAACAGCGCACGACCGTAAGCAACCAATCCTCGAGGTTGCTGTCGCCGATCCTCGTAGCGAAGGTAGGGCTTGAGAAGTCGGATACTCTGCGTGAAATGCCGCCCTTCCTGATAGGCGTCGATGGCCAACCACTGGGTCGAAATGTATTCTTTCGTGCTGAACTTGAGTTTCGCGGCCTCCGCAAAAGCGTCGCCCGCAGCGCGATAGCGTGACCGTGCCAGAACTGAAGCGTTCCGCGCCACTTCGCCACTCAAGTCCGTGCCGTCAGCGATCGTCACGACCGCCCATTCGCGATAGCCAATCCCTTCCTGCATCAACGCTTCCGCAACGTCAAAGACTGGCGGTAAGCTTCGCGCCGTGTCGATCGCGTACTTGAACTGCTCTTTTCTTCGCAGTTGCTCCAACGCATCGGCAAGCCGACGACGAAACTCCTCGAAGCCAACCAGGGACGCATCAAATCCGTTCGGATCACCCAACTCCCGCATCATGTAGCGCGTCGTCTGCAGCAACTCGACACCGCGTCCCTGTTGAGCGAGCAACTCAATCTCTTCTAAACCGCCGGCAATCGCTTCTGCACCGAAGGGACGCTGCTGTCGCACCGCGGCTAACTGCGTCAAAGCATCGTCGATGCGGCCCTCCACCAGTAGAGCTCGTGCCGCCCAAAGTCGCGACCGTGCTGCAATGATCGGAGAGGCCTCTCGCTGCAGCTCACCCAGTTGAATCAACGCGGTAGCCAACTCAGCGATTACCTTAGTTCGATTGTCGACGTCGTTTTGCGGACGCGCGCCCAATCGGTCCCTTGCACGCTGAATCTGTGCAACAGACTGCAGAAGCCGAAGATGTTCGAAAAAAGCGATTTGCTCGGCTTGCAACGCACGTTCCACTGCGATCGAAGTCTGCAAATGCTGATCAATGGCAGCCTGAACGTCACGCCATCGTTTCAAGGCGATCAGTGTTTGAACGCGAATCAACTCGCCTGCCCAGCGTTGCTTGGGCTCCAGCGCCCGGTCCTCCAGGAACTCTAAAATGGTTTGATTGGAAAGGACTGTCCGACCGGCAATCGATTTCAATTGGGCTTCGGCAAGCATCGGCAGCAATTCACGACGCAAACTCGGGTCTTGCTCAATCGTCCATCTGAGTTCCGGGATTGCTTCATCGAAACGCCCCAATTTGAACAGGGCTTCACCCAAAATCCTGTGACCCTGCGTTTGCCTTCCCGGAGGAAAGCCACGATCTTTCGCGGCCTGCAAAAACGGTATCGCATCATGCAGATTCCGCCGTCGTTGACGCGGCTCATTCTGTTCGTTGGCACGAGCGACCTTTCCAACTCCTACCAAAAAGTCGCGTAGACATATCCAGTTCAGATCGGCCTGATGCTTCTTCTCAGCCGCAATCGCCTCCGGACTCGAAATGTCCGCTTCGATTGGTTCCCGCTTGTCTTCACCTGAATCCGCGTCTGTTTGTCCCGGCGTTGCCAGCTTCACGCTCTCTGCCAGTTCGCCCGCCACAATTGTCCGACCGGCGACGAATTCACGTGACGCGATCCTCAATATCTCGTGCGGATCATTGAGATCGGTTTGCCACCATAGTGAGAAGAGTACGGCGAATCCGCCGATCGCTGCCAGCGCAGCACTGACCATCAAGGCAATCGTGAACTGATCGCTGTGCCTTGGTTGCGAGGACTGGCTGCCTTGGTCTTCTTTTGCCACCGTGCGTCATCCGTGAACGAGCAGCGTGTGCGAATAGCAAAACGGAAGCCGGTGTGGCAAGAGCTCGCTATCTTGCTAGCAATCGAAAGCTCGTTGGATCCCGCCCATCGCGTTCCAGGACCGCGTCGTGCTGGTTCAAAACGGCGCATCGATCCAGGTCCGCCTCAAACCCGAGCCTGATCAAGTTCCGCCCCCCCTGCGTCTCACGCAGTCGTTTGGCCAGATCCGACGGCGAAGGAAGGTCGTGTGTCGCGGCGACGGGGAACCAAGAGTGCCACAACTCACGAGCCAACGTCGACTCATCATTGATGGTGACAGCGCCGTAGTGAGCGTGGCACTGATCGATGATCGCTCCGGCCAACAACACGTCCTCAGCCGTCACGTCTCCGTCGGTGCCAGCACACGCCAAATGCACGAGTTCACAATTCGCCAAAGCGTGGACCACCGCATCTAGATTCAGAAAACTTGCAGCCAACATTCGCTTGGCGGACGACGCCCTTTCGATGGCCTTGGTCCCGTTGGTCGTCGTCAGGATCAACGTTCGGCTTTCGACTCGCTCCCGCCCATATTCCGCGGGAGAATTGCCAAGATCAAATCCCTGGATCGGCTTGCATCCACGCTCGCCACACAACAGAGGACGGGGCGACAATTGGCTTGCCAGAGCGAATGCTTCCGAGACTTCGCGGCACGTGATGACACGGTCGGCCCCCGAAGCTGCCGCAGTCGACATGACCGACGTGGCGCGCAGCACGTCGATCACGACCGCCACATCGGCAGGAGCATCCGATGTTGGGCTCTGCGTTCGAGGCAACAGGGAAGTAATGATACGCATGATCTGCTCGCACCAGGTGTCGGGACAATTCAAACTCCGAATCCCCCCTCCACAATCGAAATCGGTTTCGAGCGTACCGGCAAGGAGGCACTATCGAAACCTGTTTCGAGCAGACCGGCAAGCCGGGCTAAGGCGAACGTAGTTGAGAGATCAGCTTTTCGGCCTCCGTCCTGATT
The DNA here is from genome assembly GCA_051010815.1 of Rubripirellula sp. GTDB lineage: Bacteria > Planctomycetota > Planctomycetia > Pirellulales > Pirellulaceae > Rubripirellula. The sequence continues at coordinate 5,595 of JBPCVD010000374.1, read as the reverse complement.
TCCAAGTCACGAGAAATCTTGGAGACTCGTACAAGAGCTGGCTCCATCATCCGCCCGAACCGTTGAATGTCCCGTGGGATGGGGAGCGTTGCGGGTTTCGACTCCGGAGAACTTGCCTTGGCTTTGGCGAGCCTTTCGCGGTGATGCCGACGCACTGCTTGGATGAGTCGCTGCTCGCTTGCCGGTGACATCAGCTCCATTCTGCCAACCAACACGCGCAAGGTTTGATCCGGAACAGGCTTCACGCTGAGCGGAAGCAGCTCGTCGGTCAGCGTCTCGGGTACGAAGTACAAAACTCGCGTTCCCTCTTCGGTGAACCAAGAGCTCTTCCACGTTTCCGTCATGGCAGATGCCTCCTTCTGATAGAGACCCTGAGCGATCAGCAATCGCTGCACCATCGTCGAGAGGTCAACCTCTGTGACCGCCTGCGTCTCGGGAAACTTCAACGCTTGCTGAGGTTGGACGGTGCCGATCTCTGCGGCTTTGATTTTGCCGTCACGAACCTCCACTAGAACCGCGCCGTTCATCGGAAGTTGGCCATCGTTGTTCAGTGTCACGCGTTCGTCCTCGTCAACGACGGAACTCAGTGGAAGTTCAAATTTCCCTACGCCGCGATAGAACAAGAACTTTTCGAAGTAGTCAGTCTCGCGGTGAGGTATTAGCCGGGCAAGCAAATCCGGCGGATCGGATGCGGCTGAGGCTTCCGGTTTCATGTGTAGATGCACCAAGGCGGAATCGGTCTTGCGCGCCTGTGCGTAATGTCCATCATGATCGCCGCGCGGCAGGAGCGCATCGGCAATTCGAACCGCCACCCGTGCACGATCTTCTTGCGGTATCGGAGGAGCCAACGCGTCGACGGGTATCAGCGTTAGCTGACCCCAATCGAGACTGGAATTCCCGATTGGCTCACCAACGGAATAGGCAGCCTTTTCATCGAATGCCGGCAACATCTTCCTCACGGGCGGATAGAACTCCGTCAACAAGCCTTGAGGAAAACTCACCTGAACGTTCACTGTCCGCACGCGATCCGTGTAGAAGTAAGTGACCGGTGTTTCCATTCGCACCTTGCCTCGAATACGCGCCTTGCTAAACAAAGATCGAATCGAGCTGGAGGCACGGTTGAACACGAAGTTGGGCAAATCGTTCCGCTCATCTGCAAGCGGTCGAAACTCGAGATAAACGCCGTCGGACCCAGAGAAGGTCGTGAACGTTCCCCACTCGTGGACAATGAATTGCGACTCGTCCCGCTCAGTGTCATTTGACGGTTTCCCTGGCATCGCATCCTTCGAATGCGAAACACCGGCGAACGTCACCAACAGAAGCAGAACGGGAACGATTGGACGGATGATACGGCGCATGGGAGTACCTCCAAGGAAAACGGACGTGGTCAGCTACAACTAAGTCGCTGCCCACCTGCCGACAGACCGGGCATTTCGCGGTTTTTGATAAATCTTGGGACGATGCCAAAAAAGTGCCGGTCTACTGCTGTGCCTGCTGCGACTCCCTTTCATACGGACAACGTTCATCGGCCGCGTTTTCTCCTGGTAACCTAGATCCGATCCGAAGGACACACTCCTCGACTGACAGGTGTGGCGAGTTTGCTTGAACAAACCGACCTTGAGCATGACAACCAAACATTGGACGCCAGCGCGGATTTCGTCCGCGATTGGTATGGGCGAGTGTACGCACAATGTCAGGCGAAGCTCCGGTCGAGGTCGGACGCAGAAGACGCAGTCCAGGAGGTTTTCCTTCGCGGCTTGGTCGGCTTGGATCGATTGAAGTGCCCTCAGGCGATCGGGGGATGGCTGCGTGGTATCGCGCATCACGTTTGCGTCGATGTCATTCGACGTGATCAACGGCAACGAGCGTTGCAAGATTCACTCGAATCATCGTTCCCGATTGAATCGAATGCCGAAATCGATCGCGACGAACAATCCAGATTGATCGCGTTGATTCATGGACTTCCCGAGGTCTACCGCGAAACGATTCTGCTGCACTATTTCGAGAACATGACGTACGACGAAATTGCGGACTGGCTGGGTGTCGCCCGGTCAACCGTGAATGAACGGCTCAGCAAAGGCAGACGCAAACTGAAACAACAACTCCTTGCGGACCAGTGCAATGATGAAGTGTGATTCGTGCGAGCCGCAGCTCAGTGCTTACATCGACGGTGAGTTGGCTGCGGATACGCACGACGAATTGAAGAACCATCTCGATCAATGCGAAGTCTGCCGACGACAACTTGACGATTTGCGAGAGATTGATGTCGAGCTGCAGCGTCTCGCCCTACCCGAATCGGGCGTAGAACGCGTCATTGCTGCGCTGAATCAAGTCAACGACCACTCCACACGGCCAGACACGGCCGCTCGCTTTCCATCGTTCGGTCCCTGGGCCCTGGTCGCCGCAGTTGCTGCTTGCACGCTCCTTGTCCTGGCGATGAATCCGTCGATGGAACCTCGCAAACAAATCATTCCTGTCGTCGCGACTCCTGTCGCTGGGCAACTGGTGAGGGCCACGGGATCGGTCGAGGTACTCCCGCCAGGGGCCGAGAGTTGGCATTGGATCGAAAGCACGATGTCACCGTCCGTTCAAAACGGATCGCGAATACGAACGTCTTCAAGCGTTGCCTGTGAAATCGAAACGGCCGACGAGACATTGATTCGAATGAATTCGGCGGCTGAGCTAATCCTGCACGAAGCGAATCGCATGGAAGTGGTCGAAGGACAGGTTTGGTGTCGCGCCCCACAACGCAAACCATTTCATGTCGACATTCTGGATCCCTTCTCGGGATCGATGCCTGCTCTGATGACCATGACGTGTCCCGAAGACTCGGAATACCAATGGACCGTCAGCGCGTCACAGTCCGAGTGCCAATCACTGTCGAAGGCGCAGGCGGAAATAGGCGGACCTGATTTCCGATGCCCCGTCGGGCCCGGTGAGTCGGTCGTCGTCAAGGGCGATCAACAAGTTGAGCGAAGAAACCTTAACGCCACGCGAGCGACGCTGTGGCAGTTGCCGCTGTTGGCGGTCACACCGACCAGCAAGGATGAGCTGCGTCGCAGGCTTGAACCGATACTGATTGGAATCGGAAGCACCAAAGTCGGCTACTTGACCGAGCAACAGATTCGGCGGCTTGGCCCATCGGGTGCGATCCCGCTGTTGGCTTACGTCCAAAGTGCAGATCCAATCAACGACCAGGAACCTCGTCGGACGGCGATGAGAATCGCAACGGAAGTCGTCGATCAAACCGCCATGACGCGACTGCAGGAGCTGACACGAGATCGCGACTCGGTGGTGGCACAACTAGCCGAAGACGCGGTCAAGCGACTGCAGGAACCAAAGTCCGACTAGGGGAAGATGTAGCGAATCCAGTTTCGGAATCTCTGCCCGGGCACATATGCGACCGGCTGACCGACCAATCCTTGTCCAACGACGACCGGGTTTTTGTCCTGTCCAAAGTTCAACAGCGGCTTCTTGGGAATGCCTGCCGCCTTGGGAGTCGTTGCTGGTGTTACTACCACGGGCGTGGCGACGACAGGGACTGGCGTCGTGACCACGGACGGTCCCACCACTTGCGCGTTTGGAGTGATGTAGGCCTGCGGCGCCGGTGCTTGGTACGCAACGCTCGAGCAGTTTCCCCATCCTGTGGCAGCCACATAATCGCTTGGAGCAGAAACGCAGCAGCAGTTGTCGATGGTGGCGAACCCATCTTGGAGCTGTGGAGCCGCGAGCGGAGCCAAATCGCTGCTACTGGGCACCGGCTGCATCATCGGAACCGGTGACGTCGTATTCATCGGCAAGCCGCGTGGGGCAAATGGCTGAACCACACTCGGTGGTGTGGAGGGTGGCATGATGGTCTGCGTCGAGGGGCTTGGTGCGATCGTGGGTGGCGCAACTGGTGGCGCAAGCGTCGGAGTGCCCGGCATGCTCATCGGAGGTGCAGTGGGACCAGTCGGCAACTGCGGAGCCTCAAACTGCATCAAACGTACCGTATGCCTTGTCTCGTCCACCACCGCTGCCGCTCTTGGCCGGTACTGGTCCACGGCGCTGGGAGCACCGATTGGCTGTAGGCGGGTCACGGGTGTGTCCGGTGAATCCTCCGCCGAAACCCGCGGCGCAGCAGCGATCGACATACTAGCGCAGAGTACGGCGCTGGTCATGACGTATCGGCAGAGTCTTGATTTGTGTTGAACCATGTCGTTCCTTCATCGGTCAGACCCACCTTGAGCGACTGCCAAGGTTGAGACAGGAGGTCGTCTAGCTTTCGCGTAATCAGTTCTCGACATCGGATGCAAGATCGATGCCAAAAAACGGAATCTCCTGAAAATCGCGGATCGAGAGCGCAACCAAGCGATTCGCCTTGTAAACCTTGCAATCCGCGTTGCAAGTTACGAACTCTCGGCTGTTTCCCGCGGCTGTTTCCCGACCCACAAAACGAATCCCACGATCAAAAGGACACCGAGCGTAAGACTGGCCCACGGCGACAGTCCAAAGGCTGCTGGGATCGTTCCGACCGAAACGCAAATCAGGGCGACCAGAACGGCGTAAGGCATTTGCGTGCGGACGTGCGCGACATGATCGCAGTCACTCGCGCGACTCGACAGAACGGTGGTGTCAGAAATGGGCGAACAGTGATCGCCGAAAATGGCACCGGCGAGCACCGAGCCACAGGTGGCGAGCACATTCGCGCCTGAAGCGCCGCCCTCTGGATCAAGCTGAAGTGCGAGCCCAATCGATAGCGGTGTCATAATTGCCATCGTGCCCCAACTTGTTCCGGTCGAAAACGCCATCGCCCCCGCAATCAAAAAGACCGCCGTCGGCAACATTCGCGGATCCAACCGATCGGAAAGCACGCTAGCCAGGTAGCCCCCGGTATCCAATCGCTCCGGTTCGGTCATCGCCGAGAGCGCCCATGCGAACCAGAGGATGACCAACGCGGGAACCATTTGGCGTGCACCTGCCAATGCTGCAAGCAAACACTTACTCAGCGAACAACTGCTGAGCGCAAGGTGCATCAGCAGCGCCGTGAACAAACCCGTGAAGCCTCCGACAATAAGCGCGACATAGGAATCGCCATTGCCCAATACTTCGCCTGCCCAGCGAAGGCGACTGACGTCTTGGTCTTCAACTCCAGATTCCGCAAGCGACTGCAGCCCCGTGTAGACCAAGACCACGGCGACCGCCAACACGCACAGGACTACGGGCACCACCGCCGCTGTCCAGAGCCAGCGACTCTCATGTTCCTCCCAATCGGATTCCGCCACGTCAAGCTGGCGATCCGAATCGTTGGCCAACATCTCCGCTCGACGCATCGGACCAAAGTCTCGCCCGGTTATCGAAATGACGAAGACCATCGCCAATGCCAACCAAGGATAGAAACGGTAGGGAATCGACTGAATGAACATCTCAAAAGCGGCATGGCTTTCGACAATGCCACCCATCTTCAGCCCCTCAGCCATGTAGCTGATTTCGATCGCAACCCAAGTACTGACGACGGCGAGACCAGCGACGGGAGCCGCCGTCGAATCGACTAAGTAGGCGAGCTTTTCTCGAGACATTCGATACTGGTCCGCGGTCGATCTCATCGTTCCGCCC
>JBPCVD010000373.1:0-3588 GCA_051010815.1 Rubripirellula sp. | reverse complement strand
CCGTCCACGCTGGTTTTTACCGTTCATCGCAACGGTTGCTTTCATTTCGCGTATCTTTCGTTTGCCGAGAGATTCGGGACGCATCAACGATGGCTGGCTTGGATTGTTCCTTTGGCCAGCGCGTCGGCGAGATTCGGGGCAGGGCAGGGGACTTCCAAAATAATCTCGTTCCGATGTCCTCGACCCGATCCGCTCACACTTTTCGAGTCAAAATGCGATGTCTCACCAGGCCGAGTTCTTTAGCTAGCATGCGTGTCGCTAATCCAGGCCATGCGATCAGGTTCTGCGTGATGAAATTCATCACGCAGCAGTGAAACGAGCGTGTGAAACATCTCGTGCTCGCTTCTGCTTCTTCTCTAGACTGCCGCGACCGAATTTCGGTACTGTCGCGGTCCCCGATGTGAATAGGTCACGCGGGTTGGGTGCGAAGGATCGCAAATGCAGTTGTTAATGCGCTATCGAGATTTGGTGTTGCCTTTGGGCATCATCGGTTGCTTGGTAGTGATCCTGGTGCCGCTGCCGCCGATGCTGATGGACATGTTATTGGCGGGCAATATCACGGTCGGTGTGATCGTGCTTCTAACCACGGTTTACGTTGCGACGCCGCTAGAGTTCAGCATCTTTCCCTCGTTGCTATTGGCAACGACGTTGGCACGACTCGTGCTCAATGTTGCGACCACTCGTCTGATCTTGACCGGAGCTGACACGCGAGGCATGGAAGCGGCCGGCGGGGTCATTCAAAGCTTCGGCGAGTTTGTGGCTGGCGACAGGATTGAAGTTGGGTTGATCATCTTTGTGATCATCGTGTTGATTCAATTCATCGTGATTACGAAGGGTGCCACGCGGATTAGTGAAGTCGCCGCTCGATTTGCATTAGACGGCATGCCCGGTCGTCAAATGGCGATCGATGCCGATTTGAACGCCGGACTGATTGACGAAAAAGAAGCACAACGCCGACGCGAGGAAATCAGCGCCCAAGCAGACTTTTATGGGGCCATGGATGGTGCCAGCAAGTTCGTGCGTGGCGATGCGATCGCTGGTATTTGTATCACAATTGTCAACGTGATTGGCGGCCTGTACATCGGCGTCATGCAGTCAGGAATGTCAATCAATGAAGCCGCCGCCCTGTTCACAAAACTGACCATTGTCGACGGGTTGGTCAGCCAGGTGCCAGCATTGTTGATCTCGCTCGCAGCGGGCCTGCTGGTGACTCGAAGCGCCCAAAAAGCCAATCTTCCCGTCCAGTTCTTGCAGCAGTTGCTGGGGAATCCGAAAGCTCTCGCAGTGGCCGGCGGTTTCTTGACACTCTTGATCGTGACCAACCTTCCCGCCATTCCGATGGCGACGCTGGGGATTGGTTGCATTGGTTTGGCTGTTGTCATGAATCGCCAGACGGTTCGACGAAAAGATGAAGAGGCGGATCTCGCGGAAGCAGAGCGTGCTGAAGCCGCAGCCCCAGCACCGAAACGAGTCGAAGACTTTCTGACGGTCGACCCGATGGAAGTTTCCATTGGTTTGGGACTTCTTGGCTTGGCGGATCCAAGTCGGGGCGGCGATTTGATGCAACGAATCACGGGTGTTCGCAACGCCATCGCCACCGATCTGGGAATCATCCTTCCCAAGGTCCGCGTGCGGGATGAAATGAGCTTGGCGGAGCTGGAATACGAAATTCGAATCGAAGGAAATCAGGTCGCTCGAGCAACACTGATGCCCAATCGTTTGTTGGCGATCGACAGCGGTCACACCACCGGAGTGATCGAAGGAGAGCCCACTCGCGATCCGACGTTTGGGGAACCGGCAGTGTGGATCGAGCCGATGCGGCGTGAACAGGCTGCGATCTACGGCTACATGACAGTTGAGCCAGGTGCCGTCTTGGCGACCCATCTGCAGGAAATCTCGAAGCGACATGCGGATGAGTTGCTGTCGCGTGACGCGACGAAGCACTTGATCGACGAACTGAAGGAAGCTTACCCGACGGTCGTCGATGAATTGATACCGGCACTGATGAAGGTCAGCGAAGTGCAACAAGTATTGCATCTGCTTTTGAAAGAAGACGTACCGATTCGTCAACTGAGCATCATCATGGAGACGCTTGGTGACTTCGCCAACCGAACCAAGGATCCCGTTTGGCTATGCGAATATGTTCGGCATCGCTTGGCGAGAACCATCAGCTCGCGGTATCGAGATCCTCAGGGGAGGCTACATGTGTTGGCCCTCGATCCAGCGATGGAGGATCGCATTGCGGCCGGTTTGGAGCACAACGATCGAGGGTTATTTGTACGAATGAGCCCTTCTGCCGTAGACCTCACTTGCGAAAGAATTCAAGAAGGCGTTAAGAAGCTAGTTACAGCGGGGCACCCACCGGTTGTGCTGGTCAGTCCAAGAATTCGACCAGGGCTCCGACAGATCACGGCTACGTCGATGCCGAGACTGAAGGTGTTGTCGTACAACGAAATCACACAGGATACAAAAATCGAATCCTATGGCGTGATTGGCGATCAATGAGTTCACCAATACCTATGACAGCCAGCGTTAATCCACCGATCGAAGACGAATCTTCCATGCACATCCGCACCTTTCGAGCTGCAAGCCTGCAGGACGCCTTGGCGCAGATACGTCAGCAGATGGGCCCCGATGCATCCGTACTGCACACGCGTCAGGTTCGCGATGGCTGGATGGGCTGGTTGGGAAGAACGTACGTCGAAGTTACGGCCGGATTGCGAGATGCGCAAACAGGCATCGCACTCCCCGATCCGAACGTCGATGGAATCGATTCTCGTCTCGCGATTCATTCGAACGCGTCGCCCCATACCACGGAGGAGTTGCCACCCAGCAACGAGTCTCCGCTACCGATTCAACTTCAGGCATACGGACGTGAACTGTTGTCGGTGGGAGTGGCTCCCGAGACAGTTGATCGCTGGCTGAATGCGACTGTGAGTTTCGCGGCAAATTTGGGTGATTCACCACGTGGACCATCCGCCTCTGGCACACCCTGGCTGGAACACCTTCAACGTTCCGTGGGTCGGGAATTGAGAGTCGGCAGTCCGATTCGAACTCAGCCCGGCGATCGACGGATCGTTGCGCTTGTTGGACCGACGGGCGTTGGCAAGACGACCACGGTCGCCAAACTAGCAGCCGGATTTCGTATCGAAGCCCGGCGTCGCGTGGGGCTCTTGACCATCGACACCTTCCGGATCGCTGCCGTTCAGCAGTTGAAGGCGTACGCCGAGATCATGGATCTTCCTATGGAAGTTGTGGAGAAACCGGAGCAGATGCAGCCGGCACTCGAGCAGCTGGGGGACGTCGACTTGGTTTTGATCGACACAGCGGGGCGTAGTCCCAAGAGTGATGCACGGATTGATCAGCTCGTGGAATTGCTCCGTAGTGCTCAGCCCGACGAAACACATTTAGTGCTCAGTGCGACCAGTTCAGCGGCGGCGGTCCGATTGGCGATAGAAGGTTTCGCGCCGATTCGCCCCACGGCTGCAATTCTAACCAAGCTCGATGAGACGCCGCATACGGCGAGCGTGTTGTCGTCCATTGTGGCGACCGACCGATTCGACGGGGTTCCTCTGAGCTACACGACCA
>JBPCVD010000372.1:0-7736 GCA_051010815.1 Rubripirellula sp. | reverse complement strand
CATCACCGGAGGGCATGCGGACCGTTCGCACAAAAATCACACGTCCATCTCGGGCAACCACGATCTCGGCATCATCGGCGAGCAGGTCAATCAAGACGATATCATTGGCGACGGCACCTTTGCGGTTGATTAGATACAGAGCCGCCGCCGCGAGGGGGCGAAGTGAAATCCGCTTGGTGTTCAGGTCAACGGACTCACACGTTTTCTGAATTTCATTCAGACTTTGTGGCCCCACAGCAGCGGCGATCATCTCGACACCCGAATCGCCTCGATTCGTCACCAAGTAATCGACAACCGCATTGTCACCGGCGGTTGCAAAGCTGCGAATGGCTTGGAACCGCACCATGTCCGGCAACTCATCGTCCGGTACCGGCGGTAATTGCAACTCTCGCAATTCCGCCTTGCCACGGCCGATCGCGACCAGGGTGTCGGTATTTTCCAAACCGCGACGTCGAATCGCTGCCTTGAGCGTCTCCATCACATTGGAGTCTTCGACAGGAATCACACTGGCATCGGTGACCTTCACGCTCCGACCACTGCATTGTGCAGCGACAAGCCTCAGCTCACTCTCGTCCCAGTCAATTGCTAACTTTCTAACCATCAGATTCTCGATTGATTCAGTGGGTCGATCGCAATGATCGACTCTCTCGTTTTCAACATAGTCTCGCCACTCGCGAATTGAGTCGACTCAATGGTGGAGTCCGGCCTTTTTCCGCTGCTAGCGCTCGTTCAGTCTCTTTTCGCTTCAAAGCCGTTCACTCATCGACCATCACCGAAGCTCGAAGCCCCAGCACGGACAGATCGAATCCGCGTCCCAGGTGACTCAGATCTCGCCACATGACGATTTTTGGGTTCACCGTGGTCGCGTCGACAATGACCTCAGCACGATGGGAGGCACCGCTTTTCTCGTAATAGCCCACGATCTGAGCGCGATAGACATCGCCTCCGCATGTGACCAACGGCATGAGCTGCCGCATCTCTTCAAGCGTGATGATCCCTTCGACCAGCGGCCAAGTCTCGAACTGTCGATTGATGTCGTCGGATTCAACTTCACGGCCCTCCAAAATCGCGTCCACCACCTCTTCCGATAGCAGAGGAATTCCGTAAACCAATTCTGCCGGACACTCATTTAGGTTGATGCGCCCGGGCATCACCTCCACTTCCTGTGTGGTTAAGGAGTCCATCAGCGCCGGCATGTAGATGGACATCGAAATCGGGTCTGCACCAAAAGGAGAGGAGTAAGAGCGAGCCTCATCACCTTGCCCGACAGTCACCGTTGCATCGACCAGATCAAGGATCTGATTCAGGGATGTACCACCACCTCCACTCAAATCAAACTCACCCAAAAGATCGGCGTTCCACGGACCCCCATTTTCTGCCTGCCCTGTATCTCCTCCGCCACCACCAGCATCTCCTCCGCCACCACCACTCAACGCCGAAAGTGCGGAAGTTGACTGACCGGCAATCCTGTATGCAACGATGAAGCTTGCGTAGGACTCGTCTCCGAGTGCATCGACTAACTCGTCATACAGCAATTCCAGATCATCTTGATTGACGTCGACGCGAAAACTGCCATCCCTTCGCTTGTTGGCTTCCGCGCCATGAACGGTGAGATAGGCTGCCCAACCCAGGGACCCGGCTGTATCGATTCCGACGCCGAATCGCTGTTGCTCGTCAGCATCAATCACGCCATTACGATTCACGTCAGCGCCAAAGAGCAACGTGGGTGTGACTCCTCGCACCAACAACAACTCTTCCACACTGAGGACGGGGCCGTTCGGGGGTGAGTAAGGCGTCGGAAGCGTTGTGTAGTACTCGGCCTCGGCTCCATAGTCCCGAGCTTCGTCGTCTTCGTCGATCCAATCCAGGATCGCATCGGCAATGTCCTCGGTCATTCCCGGAAGTGTCAGCAACAGCGAAACCGCAATGTTGTCGGACGCCAGTTCATCTTCAGAAGATTCCGAATCGGCCGTCGCGGTCAACACGGACGCCAACAACCCCGCAGAACTGTTCTCCAAGGCAATCAACGCGTTCACGTTCAGTCTTGCCGATTCGTTTTGCAGTCCAAATCGAATGCCACCCAAGTTCCCGGTGTCGTCCAAACCCGGAGCCAGGATCGAAAAGTTCGACGGTGTTGAGCCATCATCGCCCAGCGAAACGGTAACCGCCTGAAACATCTGCGCGTTGTTGTACACGCCACCGAAATCAATTCGTGTTTCTGGAGGCTCCGCCAGTATCAAGCGTACCGCTTCGGCCCCCGACTCGACGTTCACGCGAGCCTGAACGATGTCACCGGAAAGGTACGCAGAATCGTCATAGGCGAGCATCAAATCGGTGAAAGAGTAGACCGCCATCGTCGCAACCGCGACCACGATCAGCACCAACACAAGGAAAAATCCAGTTCGCGGCTTCGCCCGTTTCATAGTCCGGCTCCAGTCAAATCTTCTTCCTCTTCCTCGATCGGTTGTGCCATGGGAAGCCGAACAATGTGCGAAAAGACTCGCATTGAGTCGGCCCCCATCATCGAAATCGAATCGGCGTCTTGCGTCGCGGACAGCAGCGGGTCGACCATGTAAATTCGCACCTGAACCGCCAAAGGCAACTCGCCATACTCATCGCTGCTCCACTCGAATTGCCAAGTCAATCCATCCCAGTAAGAGAACTCGATCCCCGAGATCTCTGGCGCTAACAATTCCCCCGTTTGATTGAGCGTGGTCAAGTTTCCGGTACTGGCAGCTTCGACGGTGGCCGAGCGATCAAGGGACCGTCTCACCAAGCCGCCCGGGCTGAGCTCTGCATCTGGTTCCAGTTGGGCAAGCGGATCCTGCACACCGCCGATCGAACCGGCGTCTTGTACAAAGTAAGCGACGGTTTTCATGTCGCTGGGGACATCCTCGATGTCGGCTGTCGTTTCATCCAACAGTGCGACGTACTCCTCGAGTCTTGGCAGGCGACTCAAATCGAGCTGAACTTGGTATTGGTTTCCGATCAATCCAGGCGTCGTCAAAACAGCGACCCCACTGGTCAAATCCAAGGATGCCGCTTCGACCGGTTCGGTCAAGTCCTCGCCTCCACCAAGCCCGGCCGCTGATAGATCCTCTTCCTCGCCGCCGCCTCCTCCACCACCGGCCGCATCACCGACGCTGGCGGAGAGCAACGCCTCTAAACCAGACATGTCCATCGGCTGCGTGTGCAAGGTTGATCGCAGATCATCTTCAATCATCTGCATCACGGCAGCCGCGAGCTGCGTCTGCCGGATATCCATGTCTCGCACATTCATATCACGCGCGTAAAACTGGATCGCACTGCCCACCAACGCCATCAGCACGACGGACATGGCCAGCGTTAACAATACTTCCAGTAGTGTGAAGCCAGAGATCTTATGATGCCGCATTAAATTGCTTCCTCCCCACCTGAGGCCGCTTCCTCGCGTGCCGCCTCTTCCTCAGCTTCCATCTCTTCCAAACCAATTGCCGGATCGATCATCCATCGAGTTAACGAATAACGGGCAAGAGTCTGTCCACCGCTTGGGTCCAGAGCCTCCACCGTCACACGAATGACCAAGATGCCATCCATCTGTCCGGGCTGCACGTCGACCGAGTAGTAAAAAGGCGTCGTCGACTGCGAGTCAAACGATTGCACCGGCGACATCGGTACACTTAGAGGTGAGATGCCAGCCGTGCTGTCGAGGAGCAGTTCCGAAAGCTTCGACTGGCACAACATACGAGCCACAACTAAGTCTCGCGCCTCTCTCGAAGCCGAAATGCCAGTGTCGACAATCCGGCTGAGCACAGCGAGCGAACCGCCCAGGATCGCAAGCGCCAGCAGGATCTCCAACAACGAGAATCCGCTTCGTCGTCGCCGCGAAACTGTTGCTCGATCGCTTCCATCGGATTGCGATGATCGTTTCCTCAAGTTCATGGTGCCAAGACCTCGCTTACAGTCGCATCACCCGTGATGCCTCTGATTTTGACAACGACACGCCCAAGCGTCGGGTGTGCCAGGCTGACCAGCGCTGTGCTCGTGGAACCATCGGGGTAGAAGAGAATCGGTCGACTCCAACCCTCACTCTGATCCGATGCAGTCAGCTGCTCGATTTCTGCAGAACGAGCGGCGGAAACGACACCAACACCGGACACCATGATGCCTTCCGGCAAATCAATCGTTTCTTCTTCCGTCGGATCAATGTTGGTCGCGACGACAACGCCCTGGGTGGCACCTGTCAGCAGACCCGATTGCGAGCCCGTTTGGTCAATGGCCTCGGTCGAGTCCGTCGAGGAATAGTAGGGTTTGATCCGGAACGAACTTCCCTCAATCATCCCCTCCAGCATCATCACGCGTCCCTGACGCATCGCGTCGACGCGCAAGCGAGCCATCTCGTTACGGAGCTGATCTCCAGCCCGCAGCAAACGACGATCATCCAGCAACAAACCCCACTTGGGCAGCGCAACGGACGCGATCGCAGCCAAGACTGCAAGCACGAGCAACAGCTCAAGAAGGGTGAATGCGGATCGACGGGGCACGAGACAACACTTCGGCACGAAGGGATTTCAGACTCAATAAAACAACTACCACTCCGTTGGTCGGCGACCATCGGGAGTCTTCCCCGCAGCCTGCTCAAGTCCTCACGGATCAGGAACCTTCGAGCGTGATGTCGTCGTCCGTGTTGACCTGACCATCCACGCCACCGCTGCGGATTTCGTAGGTATTTCCATTGACCGTGTAGGTGAGTTCATTCTCCCACGCATCGAGTGGGATTTCCGTAATCAAGGGAGAAACCCACTTCGCTTTCTTAGCGGCGTCGCTCGGTCCATCCCGCAATGCCTCCAAACTCTCCGGCAATCCGTTCATACGGATCTGGTAGAGCTGAATGTTCTTTTTCAGGTCTTCAAGCCGCAATTGCGTGGTTTTCACGCTCGCTTCTGTCTGAACCCCGCTGTAGTTAGAGACACCGATCCCAATGATCATGACCAAGATGGCGAGCACCAGCAGCAATTCGAGCAAGGTGAAGCCGGTTCGAGCGGCGCGAGAGGGTCGACGGGAACGTTTCAAATTGCGGTATTGCATTGCTGAATTTTCGGGGGGTTTGGTGAGGTGGGGGACGAGGTCGCACGCCGCGTCACAACTATAATAACCACCCTGTCTAGGGAAGGTTTCGATCCAACGTGCGACAATGGACGCCAAACCGGACAGAGCGACGCAGCGTATGGAACAGTACGCCTGTTGCTCTCCAGGCGAATTTTTGCTCGGCACGAAGCGGACAATCGGCAAAAGTCCCAGAAACCTTTGACTTGAGAGCGATTTCTGTTCGCTCCGCAGTAGAATTACCGTGTTCAGTAAATAGTCTTAGGAAGACCCAGGTTGGGTGGCTTCCTCACAATTTGGTCAGCTTTTCCAGCTCCTTAGCTCCTCCATCGCACAGAACAACCATGGTGGCTCGCGACGATTCCGTCATCCGCGGCAGTTTGATTGCTTGCATGATCTTTTTAGTGCTCTCCATAGCACTGAACTTCTTCCTATGGCGTTGGGGCGACACCAAGCACGGTGAAGCGACCGATGCGACTCGGCGTCTTGCCTCGGTACAGTCGGAAGTAGCGACCATGCAGACCCAGGCCTCGCGACTCAAAGCGATGCTCGGCGTCGGAAGCTTCACTGAGGCTGAGATCGAAGAGATGAAGCAGAATTCGTCCGATGATCCCGAGATGACGGCGATCGAAGACAAGTTCGCGAAGGACATGTCTTACTTCGGAAGCGAAGTCGAGCCTCAGAATCGCAACTACCCGGGACTGCCTAATTTCCTGATCAACGCCATCCGCGATCAAAACGTGCGATTGGTGGATTCACGCGAAGCCGAAAAGGAAATTCGCCTGAAAGCCGAGGCTGACGTCAAAAACGCCGAAGCTCAGAAGAAATTGGCCGAAACGGCGCGGGACGATGCGAACAAGAAGGTCGTCACGTTGAGTGACCAGTTCGACGAAGACCGAGCTCGGATGAACAAAGAGAAAGAAGATACTAAGGACAATCTGAACAAGACGGTTCTCGAGTTCAACACGTTTCGTCGCAGTGCAAGCGATGAGAACAACCGATTGAGCCAGAAAACGCGTCAAATGCAAGGAACGATCGATACTCAGAAAACGAAGATCAACGAGCTTCGAAGCGACAAGTTCGAGACGACTCAAGGCGAGATTCGCTTCGTCGTTCGTGGCGGCAACGTTGCGACGATCAACCTCGGTTCGGCTGATGCTCTTCGACCTGGAATCACGTTTGGTGTCATCGACGGTGACGAAACGCGTCTTGAAGACGCGAAGGTCAAGGCAACGATTCAGGTCACTCAAATCCAGGGTCCACACTTGGCCCAGACTCGAGTGGTCGCTCGTCCAGAAATCCGAAACCCGATCATTCCAGGCGACAAAGTCTTCTCACCATTCTGGGCTCCCGGACGCGACGTAAAAATCGCTTTGGCGGGCAACATCGATATCGATGGAGACGGGCGTCCCGACAACGAAGCCATTAAAGGTCTGATCCGTGCCGCTGGCGCGACAGTCGCTGCAGAAGTTTCTCAGTCAGGCGTTGTCCAAGGCGATCTGGATGCGAACATTCGCTTCCTGGTTGTTGGTGAAGATCCAGAGATTGGTGAGGGCGATGATGCCGCGACGGAAGCGAACGCTCAGGCGGTGGCCGCGATGGGTGCTGTGCGAGCGAAAGCGGGTGAACTCGGCTTGACCATCATCCCCGCATGGAAGCTTCAGAGTTACCTTCGAACGATCGATAACACCTTGACGACACCGTTAGGCTCTGCCGTTCGAGCCGAAGACTTTCCGCCGGAGCCAATGCGAGGTGGCGTGAGACTTCCACAGAGTGGTTCGGAAGTTTACAACCGACAAGTCGAGGGCGTTCAACGTGGCAACGAAGTCCTGCCTCCCTAGGGATCACGGGCTGGGTCCAAGGTTCGCTTGATGAACCGTTGAACTCGGCACTTCGATACCGACAGAATTCGCAACATCGACCTCCGCTCAAATCTTTGGGCGGAGGTTTTTTGCTTGCTCTCGAAGCACGCGCGTCTGCGATTTCAATTGACCGGTCAAACGTCGAAGCTCTTGATCCAGTCGCGAGGCGGCGATCGTTGACGGCGAGATAGGCGCGGTTCCCAAACGGACAGCGTCGCTATCCGAAGGTCGGGTCACCGTGAAAGCAGACAACGACTCGCGGATCAAGAGATCACTCAACCGCGTGTGCGTTCGACGTGCGTCGACCGGAATCATTTGCGGATTCGACCAGTTCATTCGCATGCCTTGAATCCGTGACATCATGGTGTCGGAAATGGAGTCGACGCGATCTTGCACGCCGTGCGCATCGACATCGAATGCCCACACCCAGCGACGCGTATCGACGCGATACGCGAAGTCGAACATTTGAAGTTGATCGTGGAACAACCGATCAAATTGGTCAGCGAGATCCCGCGGCACGGTGACGCCCAGGGCGACCACACCCGCGGCGATTCGATTTTCGCTGCGTGGGACCGTCGCCTCGTGGGCAAGCTCGACCTTCACAACTGGCGGATCGAGCCGGAGCATCTGCGAGCGATTGGAGTCGTCGCGCATCTCACCTTGCTCGCGATGCTGAGGACTTTGCAATGGCCCTCGTTGACCAACACGCCAACGCGACCAGGCATTGGCAATGCTCCCCGGTCCTGCCGACGCCGTCTCGAACGAGACCTCGGTGCCATTGCCGTAGCG
>JBPCVD010000371.1:0-4361 GCA_051010815.1 Rubripirellula sp. | reverse complement strand
CACCGCTTTCACTGGCTGCATACTGACTTTGTGGCTTTGTGCCTTCGCGCGAGCTGATTTCCCCGAAGCACGCCTCCCGGAGAAACACCGGGCATTCTTCAAAGCACACTGCTTCGACTGTCACGACTCTGAGACGCAGGAAGGCAAAGTCGACCTGGAAGCACTGTCGCTGAGCATCACCACCATCGAGCAAGCGGAGCTCTGGCAGAAGGTCCTCAACGCACTGAACGCGGGCGAAATGCCACCGGAGGATTCCGAGCAGCCTGGCAATGCTGAGAAGGCAGACTTCCTTGATGACCTCGCCGGTACCATGGTGGCCGCGCGTCGGGCTTTGTCGGACTCCAGTGGCAAGATCACGATGCGACGGCTCAACCGCCGAGAATACCTCAACACCATCGAACACCTGACCGGCGTCCAGGTCGAAGCCACCTCGCTGCCTGCCGACGGCGGATCGGGCACTTTCGATACCGTGGGTGCCTCGCAATTCATCTCCAGCGATCAGATCGAGCAGTATCTGAAACTTGGCCGCAGCGCGATCGACGAGTTGTTCGAGCGGAAAGCGACCGTCGCTCAGGAAACGAATGTCTTTCGAGTCGAACCCGAAAAGACAATCAACCCGGCGAACGAAAAAGAGATCGAGCAGATCGAAGATGCTTACGCTCGTTTTACCCGCTGGCAAAAGGGCGTCGACGAAGCCGCCAAGTCTCCCGCGAACCAAGCGAAGATTGCAGAGATTCGCAAGACGGATCGCCTGATCGATCACCCTGTCCGCTTCTACGCTTATGCCGATCGACTGGAGGGAACTCCAAGTCCGCAAGAGTTCGGTTTCCGCGACTCAAACAAAGCCGCCGCCAGCCATCCAGGGAATGATCGCGCCAACCTGGCCTATCACAAACACTACGCCGCCCTGCCGCATCGTGACCGCGGCGCCTACTTGAAGGTCGCTCATGGCACTGGTCGTGTGATCGTTGCACCCAAAGAACTTCCTCCGGGCAACTACACCCTGCGCGTTCGCGCCGGCAAGGTCGAAGGCTCACCCGCCTCTCGCCACTTCATCCAGGTGGGACATCCCCAGCGTCTGATCCCCTCTAGAAACTGGGGACTGGAGGGCCGGGCCATCAGCAGTCACCAAGTCACCGGAACCATCGATAATCCGGAGGTGATCGAAATCCCCCTTGAGGTCAGCTCCCAAACGACTCGCGAATTCGCGGTGCAAGAAAAGCAGCCCAACAACGGCAACCTCAAAGCGCTTTGGAACGCACACAACGCCTTCAAGAATGAAAACGGCTACGGCCATCCGCCCGCCATTTGGATCGACTGGGTAGAACTGGAAGGCCCGCTTAACCCATCCAGCGCCAGGAGTTGGAAACAGCGCCGCGAGGTCGAGGAACATGCCAACGCAAAGGTTGGCGGCACGTACAACGGGTACTTCAAGGGCGGACATGACAAAGCCAAAGAGTTTTTAGAAACCGGCAAGCCGCGAAAAGGCATCGTCGACGAACAGGAAGCAAAATTTCGGATCCGTCAGTATGAGGAGAAGGGCCCAAGCTTCCGTCGCTACCTCGATGATCCGCTCACGAGAACCGGATCGTTTCTAACCATTTCAAAGGTCAACAATACGGAATTCATCGCGCTGCCGCCCGAGCATCCCTCCGGCTGGCGAAAAACGAAGCACGTTGCCGAGACGCTCCCTCCCGGCGACTACAAACTGCGATTCCGTATCGGTGCTGTTCAGGACACGCCGATCGAACGGCACTTTGTCGATCTTGGTGCCGTTCCGGCGGCGGACCAATTCAAGCACCTGGCTACCTTTCAAATCACGGGCTCCACAGACGAGCCGCAAGTCATTGAAGTACCTGTCACTTTGGCCAAGGACGGTCCGCGCAAATTTGCACTTCGCGAGAAGCGTGATCCCAAAACGGACAATGCTCGCGACAAGGCAGCCCGTAAGAAAACAGGCGTCGGCCCCGATCCCGCCCTCTGGATCGACTGGGTGGAGTGGGAAGGTCCGCTTCAAAGTCAAACGTTGTCGCCGCTGCAGGAGATTCTTTCCAGACACTCGGATAACCAGAATCGCGAGCAAGGTATCACGTCGGAATCAGGCCAGTCTTCATCCCTCGCCAACGCATCGGGTGACCAGCAGCGCGCTCGCAATATCCTAAGCGAGTTCACCGAAGCTGCGTATCGAGGGGCAAAGCCCGATCCAGAATTCACCGATCAGCTCACCAAAATCTTCACCTCTCGCCGCAAGACCGGCGACTCCTTCGATACCGCCATCCGCTTGCCGCTTAGCATCATCCTCGCCTCACCTGGTTTTCTCTACCTGAATGAACCCAACGACGCGAATGAGCGCCGCCAGCTAAGTGATCGCGAGCTCGCCGTGCGCATGGCCTACTTCCTCTGGAGTGCCCCGCCCGACCAGGAATTACTCGACCTGGCGAAGCAAGAGAAACTGAGCCAACCGGGGATCCTTCGCCATCAGGTCGACCGACTGATCACCGACTCCCGCTCCGACGACTTCGTCTCAGGCTTCGTGCACCAATGGCTCGACATGGAGCGCCTCGATTTCTTTCAGTTCGATACCACGCTGCACCGCGAATTTGACGAAAGCACCCGCTCCGCCGCCCGCCAGGAGGTCTACCATTCCTTCGCCCACCTGCTTCGTCAGCAAAGCGCAGAAGGTAACCCGAAGCGTGAGCGAGGGACTGATTCAGCGGACGTCCCTCGCTTACGCGTCGGGTTACCAAGTCAACCAACTTCCGGCGATGGTCGACTCGGCAAACTCCTCAACAGCGACTACGTCTTCGTCAACGGACTGCTCGCCAACTACTACGGCATCGACGGGGTCACGGGAGACCAGTTCCAGCAGGTCTCCCTGCCAGAAGAATCCCCACGTGGTGGACTCTTGGGCATGGCCGCTATTCACGCCATGGGCAGTGACGGCATCGAGAGCAGCCCCGTCGAACGAGGCGCCTGGGTCTTGCGATACATCCTGAATGATCCTCCCCCGCCCGCCCCGCCGAACGTCCCCCAACTCTCGCGCCTCGCCGACAAACCACTCTCCACTCGCGAAAGGCTGGCGGCACATCAGCAAGAAGCTCAGTGCGCCAGTTGCCACCGCAAGATCGACCCGATCGGCTTCGGGCTGGAGAACTTTGACGCGGCAGGGCAGTGGCGGACTGTAGAGGGCAGGGGAAAACTCGCACACAAAATCGATCCCGCAGGTGTCTTCCACAACGGTCCTGCTTTTGCCGACTACTCCCAAATGCGTGACCTCATCGCAGAGCACGAAGACGACTTCGCCCGCGGTTTCACCGAACACCTGATCGAGTACGCGTTAGGACGACAGTTTGGTTTCAGCGATGAGGATCTAGCGAACGACATTGTCGATGCCGCGAAGGCGGACGATTACTCGGTCCGCGAATTCATCCAGGCGCTCGTCCAAAGCATGGAGTTCCGGTCGAAGTGACGCAAACACGAAACCCGAAGCGTCAACAAAAGCCTCAGAACAACACCCAAACAGACAACGCGTCGCTCACGCGTCGGGCTATCCAAGATATCAAGACATGCAACACATGACGAACACAATCAAAGCTGCGCTTTGCGTCACCCTGTTCTCCCTGACGCTTCCTGCGTCCGCCGACAAACCGAACGTCATCATCATCTATTCGGATGACCATGGTTACACAGACCTTGGTATTCACGGTATCGACGGCAACGTCGACACTCCAAATATGGATTCCCTCGCCAAGGGCGGCGCGCTGATGCGAGCTGGTTACAGTTCGGCGCCGCAGTGTCGCCCATCGCGTTGCGGCTTGATGTCGGGGCGAATTCAGAACGAGTTTGGTTTTGCGGACAACAAGATCGATGCGGGTGCAGGCGAAGGGAACTTGCCGAGGGTGTATCCCGACGGCACAGATATGGCTGGCGAGCCGCTGCTCACCATCGCCGATCGCATGAAGAAGCTGGGCTACGCAACCGGGTTCTCGGGCAAATGGCACTGCGGACCGAACGAAGATCAAGGCAAGCAATTCGATCCGCGCGGCCGCGGCTTTGACGAGTACTGGGTGGCATCGATGACAACGGGTTATGCCAACCTCGACCTGAAAGGCAATCTTGTTCCGCATCAGAAGAAGTCAACGTGGCCCAAAGAACTTCAGAATCGCGTCATCCTGCAGGGCAAGTTCGCTGAAGCTTTCGTCACTCGCAACAAGAGCAAGCCGTTCTTTCTGTATCTACCCATCTTCGGCCCGCATGTCCCAATGATTGCGAAAACCGATCCGTACTACAGGAACTTTCCCAAACAGGATTACCCACACTACAACGACGAACAGGACGATCACCGCCGTCAGGGCCTGGCG
>JBPCVD010000370.1:0-3745 GCA_051010815.1 Rubripirellula sp. | reverse complement strand
CAGCAGTTGTCCGTGCATCGCCAGGACATTCTGACTGCCTGCTGCTGCATGTAGGTTGTCAACGTTTTGGGTGACGAGTAAGAATTCGTCGTCGTGACCTGATTCGAACTCTGCCAAAGCTTGGTGTGCTGCATTGGGATAGATGGAATCGTCCTGCAGTTGTCGGCGCCGTTGATTGTAGAAATCATGGACCAACGCGGGGTCGCGATCGAACGCGCCGGGTGTTGCGACCTCCTCCGGCCGATGCCCTTCCCACAAGCCGTCTCCGTCGCGGAAAGTTGGTATTCCGGACTCGGCTGAGATACCCGCACCCGTGAGAATCAGCACTTTCATTGGAAAAACCTGTCCGAAGTGAGCTGTTGGCGAACTATTCAGGTGCGCGGGTTTGTTGGAGCTGTGTTAATCTGGGTGTCCCTCCCTCGCACATCTGTTGTGTCCCTCCTCCAACCTAGCAAATCCTATGTCGCTCGGTTTCTCCAGATCACGACCGCGTTTGGTCCTGTCAAAGAGGAATCGGTTCGTTTCAATCTGGGTTTGGGGCCTCTCGCTGTGCTGCCTGTTTGCTTCCACGACATCGAAAGCGGATGCACCAAACAGCGTCGACTTTTTCGAGAATCGGATCCGTCCTGTTCTCGCGAAGCATTGTTACGAGTGTCACTCGGCCGATGCGGAGGAAGTGGGCGGCGCGTTGCTGCTCGATTCACGTGACGGGATGATGAGCGGCGGCGACAGCGGGCCAGCGGTTGACCCTGGAAACGTTGACGCGAGCGTCTTGATCTCTGCGATTCGTTATGAGTCGAGTGAAATGCCACCGCAGGGAAAATTGCCGGACACGGTTATCCAGGACTTTGAGCGATGGATCAAAGCCGGAGCCGTCGATCCCCGCAAAAATGTTGGCGGCGCGGTTCAGAAAACAAGCATGTCAATTGATCTGGATGCGGGGCGTAGCTTTTGGGCATTCCAGCCGACGGCCGTAGCGTCGGTCCCTCGGTCGCTTTCGGGTGGCGCCAGGGGAATGATTGATCAGTTCTTGAATGAAAGGTTGGAAGCAGAGGGCGTGACGCCCAACAGCCTGGCGGACCCAGAGACGCGTTTGAGAAGGTTGTCATTCGATCTGACCGGCTTGCCGCCGAATGAGTCGCTGCAGTCGCGGTGGCTGCAAGATCCCAGTCGTCAACAATGGACGCGGATCGTGGATGAGTTGCTTGCTTCTCCGGCGTTCGCGGAGCATTGGGCTCGGCACTGGATGGACGTTGCGCGGTATGCCGACAGCAACGGCAGTGACTTCAATGCAACTCATCACGAGGCGTGGCGTTATCGAGACTACTTGATTCGCTCGTATGCCACGGATCGCGCGATCGATGAAATGATTCGACAGCAGATCGCGGGCGACCTGCTGCCAGCGGTTACAGACGCGGAACGATATGACAACATTGTCGCCACAACGTTTCTGATGCTTGGCACGAAAATGCTCAGCGAGCGAGACAAGGCGAAGTTGGAATTGGATGTGATCGACGAGCAAATCGATACCGTCGGCAGAGCGTTTCTTGGTTTGACGCTCGGATGCGCGCGATGCCATGACCACAAATTTGATCCTGTCCCGACGGAGGATTACTACGCGTTGGCTGGCATCTTCAAGAGTACGCGGACGCTCAATGGCGAGAGCCAAAAGTACGTCAGCACGTGGAATCGGGTTCTGCTCCCAAGCTCACAGCAGCACCGGGACGAAGTCAAGCAACATGCGGGTTCGGTACGCGAGCTGAAGTCGAAGTTGAGTCAAGCGGAGCGTTCCCTGAAGTCGATTCGTGCGAGCAGGACTCCAGTGCTTGCTGGAGTGGTCGTGGATGACGCTCAAGCAGAAAAAAAGGGTGTTTGGAAGTCATCAGTTCTGATGAAGGACTTTGTTGGCGAGGGTTACATTCACGATAACAATACGAACAAGGGTGATGCCTCGATTCGTTTTGCTACGCGACTGCCGAGCGATGGCGAGTACGAAGTTCGCATTTCGCATTCTCCGGGATCGACTCGGGCGTCCCAGGTTCCTGTCACCATTGAAACGGCCGATGGGCCTACTCAAGTGGCTGCGGACCAGCGGAAAGTTCAGGTTGCTCCCATGTGGACATCGCTGGGAACATTTCGATTCAGTTCGGAGATGGACGCGGTGGTGACGATGAGTAACGCTGGCACCAGCGGGTACGTGATCGCCGACGCCGTTCAGTTCTTGCCGGTCGAAGACTCAGCGACACATTTGGCTGCGGAGGATCGCGAGCTTGGATCCTCCGCTGAAGAGCAGAAAACTGCGATCGAAACGGCTCAGGCAAAGGTCGACCTATTGAAGAAGGAATTGGCCGCGCTGGTCGCCAAAGCACCTGAGCCACTTCCTGAAGCGATGGCCCCAAGCGATCACGCAACGGCAAAGGTTGTCGATAGTCCGGTTCACATTCGCGGCGAGGTGAAAAACCTTGGTGCTATCATTCCGCGTGGATTCCTTCAGGTTTGCAGCTCTGGCGATGCTTCGATTCGCAGTCCCGAAGGCAGCGGAAGGTTGCAGTTGGCTGATTGGCTGACGGACCCCGACAATCCACTTGTTGCACGTGTTTACGTCAATCGCGTCTGGTCCCACCTGATGGGTGAAGGAATCGTGCGGACGGTGGACAATTTCGGACAACAGGGAGAGCGGCCCTCACATCCCGAGTTGATGGATGCGATCGCTTCAGAGTTCGTTAGAGGTGGTTGGCGAACGAAGTCGCTGGTGCGAGCGATTGTTCTCTCCGACGCCTATGTCCGTTCGTCGGATTATCAGGCTGACTCAGTTCAGCGAGATCCCGAGAACCGCCTTTGGTGGCGAATGCATCGCCGTCGTTTGCCTGCGGAATCAATCCGCGATGCGATGTTGACGGCGACGGGAACTTTGGACCGAACGGCTCGGTTCGACCCGATGAGAGGTCGCGGCACACTTGTCTCTAGCAACAACGGCAACAGCACGGCGAGTTTCGATGACGTTTCGCAATCGTGTCGATCGATCTATCTGCCCGTGGTGCGAGGGTACATGCCAGCGATGATGACCGCGCTGGATGTGGCGGATCCAGACTTGTTGGTGGGGCGTCGGCCGACGACGAACGTTCCTTCGCAAGCACTGGTTCTGATCAATAGCCCCGATGTCAATCAGTGGTCGCGCATGACCGCCCAGCGCATCATGGAAGAGACGACCGGTTTTTCAGAGCGACTTGAGTTGGCCTATCGACTTTGTTTGCATCGAACGGCAACTTCCACGGATCGTGAGATTGCTAACCAGTTTTTTGCGAGCCACGATGGCTCGAGTGTGAATGAAAACGCGACGCCTGACGAATCTCTTGATCAATGGCATCAGTACGTTGCCGCACTGTTTGCGAGTACCGAGTTTCGATTGTTGGACTAACCATGGCACAAGCGTTGCGATCATCGATTTCACGGCGACAATTCGGCACCTTGAGCAGCTTTTCACTTGGCTCGCTCGCGATTTCTGCGTTCTCTCCCAAAAATGCGCTGTTTGCGGCGCCGGCGATCGATCGCCCTCATGTGTCGCCACGGATCCGAAGTGTGATCTTCTTGTTTATGCATGGCGGTCCGTCACATGTTGATACGTTCGACTATAAACCGATGCTGGCCAAACAGGATGGAAAGCCATTGCCATTCGCGCTTCCGCCACACATCGATGCGGTGCCAAGGCTTCTGAATGGTCCTTGGAAGTTCAAGCAACGCGGAC
>JBPCVD010000369.1:0-13831 GCA_051010815.1 Rubripirellula sp. | reverse complement strand
CCGGATCAAAGCAGGAACGGAGCGTCGCGCTCCCTCCTTGGGCCATATCGCGGAATCCGGTGTAGCGTCCTAGTCCCTGCGGCATATCGCGAGGCAGGTCGGGATCTGTGCCGGACAAGATGATGTTCGGTTCGCTCATGGCACCAGTATAGCGCATCGGCGAGAATAGCCATGCCCTCGGTCGGGACTCGAAATCGGTTTCGCCGAAGCTTGCGCGACGCATCGGAGCGGGGTTTTTCTCCCAGCCAAACCTGTGCGCTGTTTGCTCCGATTTGTTGGTGACTCCGATTTGTAGTCGGAGAAGATTTTTGAACTTGCTCTGTAGAGCATCATACGATCAAGGCGCGCAAAAAACTCGGCAGTGCCGAAGCACTGCCGAGTCGTTGATTTCTATTGACCGCTACGATCAGACACCAGCCGAGGCGTTTGCATTTTTGACCGTCGTGATGATTGCACTGGCAACCATGTATGGGTCGGCGTTGGAGGCAGGGCGACGATCTTCAAGCCAGCCTTTCCAGCCATTTTCAACGGTGGCGATCGGGATTCGGATCGAAGCACCGCGATCCGAAACACCATAGCTGAACATGTCAATCGACTGTGTCTCGTGCAGACCGGTCAGGCGTTGATCATTGTCAGCACCGTAGACGTCGATGTGGTGGCTGATGCGAGGCTCGAATGCCTGGCAAATCGCGTCGTAGACTTCTTTGCTTCCGGAGTTACGAAGTGCAGTGTTGCTGAAGTTGGCATGCATGCCGCTGCCGTTCCAGTCACCCTGCACTGGCTTGCAGTGCCAGTTGATCGACATTTCGTAACGCTCGGCAACCCGCTCAAGCAGGTAGCGTGCGATCCAGATCTGGTCGCCAGCTTCTTTCGCACCCTTGGCGAAGACTTGGAATTCCCATTGGCCCATCATCACTTCGGCGTTGATGCCTTCGACGTTCAGGCCAGCTTCCAAGCACAGCTCAAGATGCTCTTCGACGATTTCTCGTCCGACAGCTTTGCCATGACCGACGCTGCAGTAGTAAGGGCCCTGAGGTCCAGGGTAGCCTTCTGCTGGGAAGCCGATCGGCTTGTTGATTTCAGGATTCCAGATCGTGTATTCCTGCTCGAAGCCGAACCAGAAATCGTTGTCATCGTCCTCGATTGTCGCGCGACCGTTGCTCTTGTGAGGGTTGCCTTCGTGATCAAGCACTTCGCACATGATCAGGAAGCCGGTTCCCATACGGCCTGGGTCGGGGACGCAGAAGACGGGCTTGAGCAAGCAATCGCTCGATCCGCCTGGGGCTTGTTCGGTCGACGATCCATCAAAGCACCACACGGGGGCGTCTTCTACTTTGCCACTAAAATCGTCGACAACTTTGGTCTTGCTTCGAAGGCTTTGGGTGGGCTGATAGCCGTCGAGCCAGATGTACTCCAACTTGCACTTGGTCATAAAAGCGATTCCCCCTAGTGAATCAGTTAGGTTTGACCTTGGCGCTCGGGACCAGTTTGGGTCGCCGTTGACGCGCCGCGAACTTTGAACATTTCCTACGCAAAACTACCTACCACACCCAGAACCAGCTGTCGCCGAACGGACGTGCAACCGGAATAGACAAGACGTCGCTCCGTCACGCATTGTCTCTCGGAGCTATTCAAAATAACCGAAATTCCGCCGAGCGAAAGTGCAACGAGGCAGGTGTGTCAAAGCGACACGATCATGGCGGCTATGCGGCGCTACCCAGCCTCAGCCATCGGGCTATCGCGATACCCCAAACGGCAGGCTTGAGCTCGGATCGGTCGTCCCGGGTCGGCGAACGACTTGGTGTAGAGTTTCCATTCACTCCATTCTTCGCCTTGTCGGGTCTGATAGACAATGGACGCGCCCTCGGTCGGAGAGGCAAGGGAAATCAAACCGCCAGCACGTTTGATTGTTGGTGGCTCGGTTGCCGGTACTTTTCCGCCCGGCTTCATTTCTTCCATCAGGACCGCCTCGGGAATCATGCCCGTGTCCGCGATGTTTGACTGCCAGTCCTCCGTGGCTGACCGCATTCTTGCCAGCCGTTGACCATATTCGGCTTCACCCGCAAGGTTGTTGAGCTCCCAGGGGTCCTTCTGAGTGTCGTACAGTTCCTCGATCGGTTTCGGGAGCTGAAACCAGTTTTTTTGTCCGCTCGACAGCCGGTCGGCCTTCGCCAGTCGACGCCAGTCCTGCATCGCCGGCATCGCGTCCATGTAGTCGATTCGCTGGGCGTAGGTGGTGTCGGGCATGTAGTTACGAATGTATTTCCAGCGGCGATCGCGGGCACCACGCTGCAACTCGTAGACCTCGTCCATGCGGTCCCGGTGGAAGAATAGATACGGCGGTTCGGGGCTCGCTTGATCACCCATCAGGACCCTCCCCTGCATGTACCCAGGGACATCAACCCCTGCGGCTGACAACATGGTGGGCGGCAAGTCGAGCACGCTGACAAGGTCTTCACGAACGGCACCGCCCTTTAAATTCCCCGGCCAGCGGACGATGACTGGGACAAGCGTTCCGCTGTCGTAAATCCAGCGTTTGGCTCGGGGCATCCCCATCCCGTGATCACTCCAGAACACGACCAGTGTGTTATCGGCCAACCCGTCTTCCTCCAATCGGGTCAGGACATCGCCGGCCATCTTGTCCATCAGCGTGATGTTGTCGTGATACCAAGCCCAGTTTTTTCGTGCCGCTGCCGTGTTCGGCAGATAATCGGGGAGCGTGTCCGCCACGGCTGTCGGGTCGCGCTGGTTCTCCGCACCGATCTGGCGAATCACCTCCTGGTGTCGTTTCTCACCGTGGCGTATCTGGCTCTCGTGACAAACCGTGATGTTGACCACCGAAAAGAAGGGTTGATCGGGGTCGGGACGTTCACGCCAATCGCCATGTTTGTTTCCCTGCCGATCCCAAATGCTCGGCGTTGGCGCGAACTGATAATCGGTCTTGCTGCGATTGGTCGTAAAGTACCCTGACGCTCGCAGAAGCTCTGGAAATGCTTTGACGTTGGGAGGCGGGACGATGAGACTGCGCATGTGTTGCGAACCGATGGACGGTGCAAACATGCCGGTGATCATGCTGCTTCGTACCACCGCGCAGACACCCGCGGGTGTGAATGCTCGATCGAATCGCACGCCCTCGGTCGCCAATCGGTCCAGGTTGGGCGTGATGGCATGCGGGTCGCCGTAGCAGCCGAGGTTGGGTGAAATGTCTTCGCAGCTGATCCAAACGATGTTGGGCCGATTATCGGCGGCAGTCAAAAACAGAGGAGACGTCGCACAGAACGCAAGGATCGCCACTGTGAAAAGGAATGGCCGCGTTGGGAAGTAGTATTGGGTCATCGAAGCAATCAACTGAGGCACGAGATGAATGGGCGGGTGATCGCGTGATCGGAAAGTCTTGCCGAGTTCACCAGCATCGCAGGTTCGGCGTTTTGTTGGCGTCCGTTCAGGGAGGCGTGTCAGTTGTTTTTGTCACTGATTTTTCGCAGGGCGTTCATGGCGGCTCCACCTCGGTGGTAATCGCCCCCTTTCACGCCCGCACGGTGTTGCTGGTGGACAGCCTCTAGTGGAGCGACCGCCTGTTTGGCCTCGGGTCCAATCTTGCCGATCAAGGCAGCTGCCGAGCAGGCGGTTCCTCGCTCCGGGTAATCAAGTGTCGCAATGAGCAGCGGAAGATGTTTGTCTAGATCGCCGGCGCGACACAAAGCGAACGATGCCGCCATTTGCACTGCTAGCGAAGATTCATCGGCTGCCAGCTGTTCGAGTTGCGGCTTCGCCGCTTTAAGAGGAGCGTCACCGATCTCTCCGAGCTGTTCGGCGGCCAGGTATCGGACCGCTGGATCGTCGTGGTCAAGAGCTGACCGCAACGCATCCGACGCGGCAGCCCCAAAGACGCCTAGTGACCGTACCGCTCGGAGTCGAATGACGCGATCCGAGCTGTCGAGGTCGGAAATGTTGGCGTCGATCGTCTGGCCAGCGACGTGACTGGGCGGTTCCGCTGCCGCAGGAATGCCGGTCGTGGCGCTCGCGATCGACGCCATGAGCAGACAAAGTGTTTTATGCATCATCGACGGGGAGGTGAGAGTTCAAAGAGGTGTCGAACATGGTGCGACAAAGAGCCGGCCCGAGAAGGCGAAAGGTGGAGTCCCCCTCGACTATGAGCCCCCGCTCGGTATCGTTCTAATGTACCAGCGTTGGACGTTTGCAGTGTCGTTCGTTCGATTCGTGCTTCGGAAGTTGGCGATCGTCACTTACACAGCCTGCTTTTTCTCCAACGCTTGGTCTACCTGACGCTGCTCCACTGCTCACTGCCGCAAACCCTTGGGAGAGGGATCACCATGTCGATGAGCCCCAATAATCCATTTGAGAATTCGCAGAATGATCCGATCACGGGCCAGAATTCGGCTCCCGCCAAAAGCGGGCGAAAAGGTTGCCTGATCGGCTTCCTGATTGCAAGCGTCTTAGGAGTTCTGGTCTGCTGCGGCGGCGGTGTCATGTTGATGAACATGGGGCTGGGAGTCCTCGCGTCGGAATTCGAGCAACAATTGACAGGAAATCCGGTCATCGACGAGCACGTTGGTGAGATCGAGTCTTTCGAGCACAGCTTGTCCGGAACGATTACTGCCGCTCAGCAGGCGGAGGAAGCGGGCGATCAAACTCCACTGGCCTTCGAGGTCAAGGGTTCCAAGGGCGAGGGCACCGTTCTGGTCTTACAGGATCAGAGTGGCGATGGCACCGGGATCGCATCGGCCACCCTGATCATGCCTGACGGTTCGCGTTTTCCGATCGAAGTCGGATCGGATGAAGCGAGCGAGATCGACGAACTGGAACTCGAAATGGGAGACTTGATCGATGCCGGCGAGCCGGATTCGGGAGACTCAAGTGACGGAGAGGCTGGTGATGTCGACACCACCGATTCGGAAACCACCACCGATTCGGAAACCACCTCCGATGCCGAACCCGTCGAAACGAACTGACCCCGAAGGGTGGCGAACAAGCTGCTCCGAGTTCTTGCGATTCGCCGTGCGTGCGAACGTGGACACCAAATGACCTTTCAATACCTATCACCTATCCACTGAGAAACAAAGATCACAATGAAAGTAGCCATCTTCGAAACGAGTAAGGGAACGATTCGACTTGAGTTGTTCGACGACAAGACTCCGAAAACCGTCGAAAATTTTGAAACGCTTTGCGAAAAGAAATACTACGACGGACTGACCTTTCATCGCGTGATCCCAGATTTCATGATCCAGGGTGGCTGCCCCGAGGGTACAGGAACGGGTGGCCCCGGCTACAAGTTTGAAGATGAATTTCATCCGGAGCTCAAGCATGACGGGCCGGGTGTTCTGTCGATGGCCAATGCCGGCCCCAACACCAATGGTTCGCAATTCTTTATCACGCATGTCCCCTGCCCTCACCTGGACGGACGGCACAGCGTGTTTGGAAAAGTGCTCGATGGCCAAGATGTCGTCGATGCGATCGCCGCCGGTGACACAATGGAAACCGTTCGAGTTTCCGAAGAAGGCTAGTTGGCTTGAAGGCTAGTTGGCTTGAAGGCTAATTCGCTTGAAGACCCGGCGCGACCGGGTTGGAGTATGCCATCCCAGCCAAAGCGGGCCGGCCAAGTGGGTCGGCAGACGAAGGACGCCCCTTCAACTGTGAGGTGTCTTCCGTTCTGGCGAACGTTCGAAGTCTGCATTGCGAGACGCGGTTGGCATCAAGCCGAATTGCGTCTCAGATTCCATGCAGCGGAGTCGAGTCTTTGCTTTCGACCACGCACTCTCCGTTTGGTTCCTGTGGTGGCATGCCATGAGTACTTTGCCCTACCGCCTTCTGATTCGATGGTTGGTAGGCGTTTGTGTGGGCACGTTGCTCATCGCGATCACGTCCCCCTGGTTCGTCCGAAGTTACCTTCCGCCGCACGCCGATTCGGTTCGCGGCGTTTGGACCTTGCCACCGGAGTCCGAGTACCGCTGGCGGAGCGAAGGCTATGCCGATTCACACATCGGCGAGTTTGGGATGCCCGGCAAGCCGGCGATCGATTTGGCAGTCGACGCTTCGGCGAATCCGGAACAGATCGCGTTGTGGGGTGACTCGCAAGCCGAAGGTGTCTGTTTACCGGATACGGAAAAGCTGTTCTCGCAGTTGGAACGGGAATCTGAGGGACGATTCAACGTGCTGCCCTTCGCACGCAGCGGAGATGACGCCGCGGACTGGGTGACTCAGATGCCCGCGGTAGAGCAGTCGCTGGGAGTTGATCAACACGTGATTCTGGTAGTCGAGCTCGCTGATTTGCAGACGGCGATGCAGGCGCCCATTCCGCCACCCGGGGATGCGGATGCGGTGGCCGCCAACGGTGCAATCGCCGCCCGTTTGCCCGCATTTGTGATTCAGTCTGCACGCCATTTACTGACCGAAGATGATGGGGCGACGCGACGTCAACTGAGATTCGGATTGGGTCCGGTAGCGTCGGAGCAGGCAATGCCGACAGGCGTGAGTTCGGAGCTTGCCGCTGCACCAGGCTTGAAGTCGGAGACGGAGTCTGTCGTCAACTGGCACACGCCCTTGTCGGCGATCCGCGCCGCTTCTGAGTTACCGATCACGTTGCTGTACGCGCCGCTGGCCCCGCACATCATCGATGGACGGGTGCGTTGGGAAGATCCCCAGGCAGATGAGTTTCAGGCGATGCAGAGCGCAGCCAGCGAGTTGGGGTTCGACGTCGTCGATGCACGACAGGCGATGCGCGACTCCGCGCAGTTGAGAGGCCAGTGGCCGCATGGCTTCCACAACGGTCAATTCGGCGTCGGGCACCTGAATCGAGTCGGCAACACGGTCTTGGCTGCAGAGTTGGTGGATGCGTTGTTGTCCAATCGAGAATCGAGGAACTAACGCTCGATGCTCTTCACTCAGCTTGAGTTTCCGATTTTCTTCTTGCTCGTGCTGATCGCGGCATGGCTGTGCCGAGAGCGAACTTGGCGTAACTCGTTGTTGTTGGTTGCGAGCTACTACTTTTACGCTTACTGGGACTACCGTTTCTGCGGCTTGTTGATGTTGTCGACGGTCGTCGATTACTTCGTGGCTCAATGGATGGCTCAATCCGGAAAACGCAGTACGCAACGCAAGCTGCTGTTGCTTAGCTTGGCCGTGAATCTCGGTGTGTTGGGATTCTTTAAGTACTTCAACTTCTTTATCGATTCTGCTCGACCCGCGCTGCAAGCGATTGGCCTGAGTGGTGAAACGTTGGACATCATCCTTCCGGTGGGCGTTTCGTTTTATACGTTCCAAACGCTGAGTTACACGATCGATGTTTATCGTGGCGTCCTGAAGCCTGTGAGGCGGTTCCTTGATTTCGCACTTTATGTTGCGTTCTTCCCCCAGCTGGTCGCAGGGCCCATCGTCCGTGCACGTGAACTGCTGCCACAGTTGGCGACAGTTCCGACCTGGTCGAAGCGGCGGATGTACGGTGGCGCACAGCAGATGCTCCGCGGAGCTGTCAAGAAAGTCTTGCTCGCGGATCGCTTGGGAGAAGTGGTCGACGTCGTGTTTGCTGGGCCTGATCTCTACAGCGGAATCACAATTTGGATCGCTGTGTTGGCCTACGCTGGGCAAATCTATTATGACTTTTCGGGCTACAGTGACATCGCCATTGGTGCCGCGAAGATGTTGGGTTACCGATTTCCGATCAACTTTCGCCATCCCTACTTGTCTCATTCGATGTCAGAGTTTTGGCATCGTTGGCACATCACGTTGTCGCGATGGCTGCGTGACTACGTCTACGTTTCACTCGGAGGAAATCGGACCGGCCGCGTCGCAACGTATCGCAATTTGATGATCACGATGACGTTGGGCGGATTGTGGCATGGTGCGGCATGGACGTTTGTGCTTTGGGGCATTTGGCATGGCCTCGCGCTGGTGGCGGAACGATTCAGCAAGGATCGAAACCGTCAGCGGCCACTGCCGATCGTTGGTTGGCTTCTCACGATGTCGGTCGTGCTTGTTGGTTGGGTGCTGTTTCGTAGCGAAAGTCTCACCGAGGCGACCGACATATTGCATCGAATGACGACGCTTTCTGCGGGGATTGATTGGTACCCGCCCCTCGCGATCGCAGCCCTGTGCTGCTGCATTGCTGAGCATGCGGCCTGGCGGACTCGACTTCGGATTGCGATGCGGATGCCGTACCAAGCTTGGTACGCGCCGATCGGCACGACGCTGATGATTTGGGCGTTGGTCCTGTACGCGCCACGTGGCTTCCGGCCGTTCGTCTACTTTCAGTTCTAGCCCGCCGGTTTGCGGCGATGCCGGCTTGCGACGATGCCAGCTTGCGATGCCGGTTGTGTACCGCTTCGCGAACTAAAAAGCATCACGTTGCTAGGGTGCGGAGCGTCGGATGCGATCCCAGTCGATTTGATGGTCGGGGGTGGTCACGTTTCTGTAGGCCAGGGCAAGAGCCAGCACCACGCCGATCGCGATCGCCGCCGCAATCACGAACATGATCATGATTTGATACTTCACAGCCTGAATCGGAGGTGCCCCGGCGAGGAGTTGGCCCGTCATCATGCCGGGAATGCTAACGATACCGGCGACCGACATCGTATTCAGAATAGGAATCATGGCCGTACGCGTTGCGCCGGCAAATACGCTTCGGCAACTCTCCCAGCGTGTTCCTCCCAGCGCGAGCATCGTTTCGACCTCGCCCCGTCGATTCCTAAGTTCGCTGAGAAAACGGTCCAGCCCCAGCGAAATTCCCGTCAGCGAATTGCCGAGCACCATGCCTAGCAGCGGGATGACGACCTGTGGGCTGTAGAACGGTTGTGGTCGGACGATCAGCAGTACGGTCACCGCGGTGACAATCCATGCGCTGGTCCATACTGAAAACACGGCATCACGGTAAATAGACGGATAGCGATGGTCGATGCGTCGCACCGCGGAAATGCCGGCGATGATCGTCATCGCAGCAGCCAATAACAAAACCGGGGCAACCGCCGAGAGTTCAAAGATCTGCTTGAGTACCAACCCCAGAATGGCCAGTTGAACCGTCATTCGCACCGAACTGGTCACAATCTGCTTGGCCAAACCAAGTCGTAGTTGAAGGGAAACCACCGCATTGACCGCCAGCAGAGATGCGGCGACGCCAACCTCGAACCAGGACAGTGATATGTCACCGTCGGCGCGGTTGGATAACCATTGTCCCAGCAGGCTTGGCTGATCGGTGAAGAGGTTCAGGTAGGTTTCAAGCATCCGTTGACTCCGTGGAGTTTGCAGGCACATGCAATGAACCCGATTCCATTGTCAGGACGCGATCGGTGAGTCGACGCACCTGATCGGAATCATGGCTGGTCCAGACGTAGGCTCGTTGTCCATTCATCCCAACGGTGGTTTGTGATTGCCAGTCGAGGACACGCTGCTCAAATCGTTCCGTCGCGCTAGAGTCGAGGGCTGCGGTCGGCTCGTCGAGCAACAGCACGTGCGGTTGAAGCGACAACGCACGAACCAACGCGACCAATTGCTGTTCGCCCCCGCTCAAAGACTCCGATGGTTGAAGCAGTGTCTCAGGCGAGAGTCCCAATTCTGTGATTTCCTGTTGGATCTTACTTTGGTCGAAGCCATGACTTGATGATCCGTCGGCCCCCGAAGTCTCGTTCGAGTGATCGGCCGAGGCAAACTGGAATGGCAGTCGGAGGTTCTCCAAGACTGTGCTGGCGGAAAAAGAAGGGCGTTGGGGTAAGTAAACGACACGACGTCGATATGCGGGCACGGCGTCGCCCGTGATCTTTTCTCCTAGGTAACGGACCGTACCCTCGCACCGGTCCAGCATTGCCATGCCTCGCAAGAGCGTTGATTTGCCGCTTCCACTTGCTCCGACGAGTCCGATTCTCTCACCGCTCAGAAGGTCGAACGATGTGGCGCTCAGCAAGGTTTTCTGAGTGACGGCATCGCGACGTGAGATGTTGCGAATTTCAAGTAGGACGGAGGGTGACAACGGCGATTCCTGTTGCGACGTGAATACTAGCGTTTGGGTTTCAGGCCGTTGCGTGTAGCGATTGCACTCGCAGGGTCTTCGGGCCAGTGATGCTTTGGGTATCTTCGACGAAGCTCTTTGCGAACGTGAGCGTAGGTTTCCGACCAGAAGTTTTCCAGGTCATCAGTGATCTGCTGAGGTCGATAGTTGGGTCCTAGCAGATGAAGTTGCAAGGGGACCGATTTAGCAAGACGAGGCGTTTGCGACCAACCAAAGATTTCTTGAATTCGCACTTCCAACCGAGGTCGTTTTCCTTCGGTGTAGTGGATGGGTAATGAATTCCCGCTAGGGACAGTAATCTTTGCCGGGGCGTAACGCTCAATGGTTTGTAGCTGCTCGTAATCATAGCGACCGCGAAGATGATCCAGCCATGGCGCGTTCGCCAGTTGTTCAAAGGAGGTGCGAGTCCGACACAATTCTTGAAGGACTTCGTCGACGGCCTGATCCTGGAGTGGCGGCAGCGGTAGGTCAGGTGCCGCTTGCGACAAGAATCGTACTCGCTCGATGAATTCCCTGGTCGCTTTGCTTTGCGGAAAGCATTGGTCGAGATTCTCGCGGGCATACTTGGCGAGTAGTTCGGCAGTTTCCGAGTTGGGCAAGCACTCGATTGGAGTTTCGCGAAGAAGGAGGTCTTCAAAATAAGTGCACCGTCTTGCGACCACCGATTTGGTCGAAGGTTGAAACGACGCCTCGTCACAGAGTCGGATCAGCTTGGGATCGAGCCACGACTCTTCGACTGCGGAAGCCGTGTGGACGCTTGCTTCGCTTCCTTGCGAGTCGATTTCGATGCATAGAAACAGGTCGTCCTCGCGCGCTGCCGATCGTTTGGATTGGCGGACTCCTCGACCACCCACCATCCTGCCACGCGCTCGATCCTCCTCGCGGCGTCGAGCGAGTCGGTCAGGAAATGCGGTCAGTAGTGCATGCCGCATCGCCTCTTCGGTATCGGGGGCCCGTTTGGGACTCTCCTGCGAATCATCTTTTGCGTTCGAGTCCGTGTTCGTTCCTTCGAGCAACCGCTCAAGCTGTTCGGAGACTCGTTTCGCGTTTTGGATGGCCGGTAAGTGTCGATGTGGGGAACTTCGATCGTTCAGGATCGTTTTCAATCGGTCCACTTTTTCGCTGACGTCACAACGGTGAGAACCTGTGCTGCGCTGCTGTCCAGGCAAGCCGCGTAGTGGATCTCGTTCGGTCATGACGGCGACAGCGAGCGAAGCTTCTCGACGAATGTCTCGTTCGTTGGCTTCCAACATGAATCGGGCGAGCCGCGGGTGAATCGGCATGGCGACCATTCGGCGGCCAAGTGCGGTGATGTTGCCGCTGGTGTCGATCGCTGAAAGCCTCCGCAGCAGTCGATGTGCGTGTTGGACGGCGGATTCGCTTGGTAGCGTTAGCCAGGGGAACTCCAAGGCGTCGCGTTCGCCCCAGGCTGCCAACATCAAGGTCGCGGTTGCGAGGTCGCCGCGTGCGATCTCCGGTAGATCTTGTTCACGTCGTGCGCGGTGGACCGCAAGCGGCCAAAGGCGGTGGCAGACGCCAGGCTCTGTTCGCCCGGCACGTCCCGCTCTTTGTTCGGCTGAAGCTTTGGAGATCGGTTGTAAAACAAGTTTTGGCAGGCCGACGCGGGGGTCGACGTTCATCATTCGAACCAAGCCGGAATCGATCACCCCGGTCACGCCGGGAATCGTGACCGATGTCTCCGCGACATTTGTCGACAGAATGACCTTACGCGACCCTCCTGGACGCAAGACAGCATCTTGTTTGTTTGCCGGTAGGTCGCCATAGAGGGCGTGCGTTTGAAGGGACTTTCCCCAACCGGTCGCCGCGATGCTTTGTTGGGTCCGGTGGATTTCTCCAACGCCCGGTAGGAACACCAGGACGTGTCCGGATGTTTCGTCGAGTACCTGCGGCAAGGTCCTTGTGATTTGCTCCTCGATTCGGTCATGCGAAACTGAGTCGGTGTGATGGACCGCCACTGGAAACGAACGGCCCTCGCTGACGATCGAGATTCCGTCGCCAAGGAACTTGACGATTGGATCTGGATCGAGCGTGGCCGACATCACAATCAGTCGCAACTCGGGACGTAATGTCGTGCGGATGCGGTGCAACATTCCCAACGCGAGAT
Source organism: Rubripirellula sp. (assembly GCA_051010815.1). Taxonomy (GTDB): domain Bacteria; phylum Planctomycetota; class Planctomycetia; order Pirellulales; family Pirellulaceae; genus Rubripirellula. Next base: position 1,691 of record JBPCVD010000369.1, on the reverse strand, counting down.
CGATTTCGAGGCTGCGTTCATGGAATTCGTCCAGCACGACGCAGGAGACGTCTTCCAAAAGCGGGTCAGCCTGCAAACGCCTCAGCAACATGCCGGTTGTCATGGCAATGAGTCGCGTCTGTTTACCGACTCGCTTTTCGAATCGCACGTGATAGCCCACGTCACTTCCGAGTTTGCAGCCTTGGATTGAGGCGAGCCGGCTAGCCGATGCGCGAGCGGCCAATCTTCGGGGCTGAATGAGCAGGACCTTGCCCCCGCCCGCAGCATCAGCGGCCAGAATCGCTGGTGGAACGCCCGTCGTTTTGCCCGCTCCCGGTGGCGCCTTTAGAACGACCGGCGTGGCTTGGGAAGTCGCCGCAATGAGTGACTCGAGGCAGGCAGCGATTGGAAGTTCGTCGACTTCATCGGTCATCAGTTGATACAACGCCTGGTGCCAAGTTGCCGCCGGGGCTCGTCGGAGGGCGACAAGCATCGGTCGAGTTTGGTTGGTTTCGTGTCGTTCTCATGCAGATGCATTTGCTGCGCGAGCCTCGCCGCAGCCTGTTCGTCTGACGTTGCCAGGCCGATTGAACTCGGTCGTTTCATCGATCACATCGCTCCATTCTGCGGGAGGATGCTTTCTTTGGCTATTGGGCAAATGCTGGTCCGCGGGAACCGAGGGCCGCGAATCGTCGCTCGTTGTGGATTCGCGAGCTGAATCGAGCAAGTCTCTATTTGACGTGCTGATCCGCGAAGTCAAGGTACTGTGTCCAGTCGAAATCGGTGACATCGTGCTTGCCAGTACGCAAGTGATATCCGATCGCGCCGGTCTTGAGTGGGGACTCCGCCGAAGGCATCTCGTCGGGTGCCACGGAACCTCCGAGCCCATCGGTTCCCAGCAGTCGATAAACCGGGTCTGCGTGGACGCAAGAGAGAAACTCGCCTTTGGGATCAGCCCACTGGTCTTCGGTGGCGCTGGCCACATAAACCGCACGCGGTGCCATCAGTGCAATCAATTCGTGTTGATCGACTGGGCAAGAGTTTTCGTTCTCGTTGTACTGCAGATAGTTGTCGCAAAACCAATGCGGAAACGACGTGTTGATTCGCCCCACGGTTTCGCCAATCGCACGTCTGCTAAGCGCCGCACCGCCACAGCCAGAGTTGTTGCTGATGACAAGCTTGAATCGGGGGTCCGAGGCGCCAGCCCAGAGTGACGTTTTGCCCAGTCGGGAGTGCCCAATGACTGCGACACGAGATTCGTCGATCATCTCATCCGTTTGAAAGTAGTCCAATGCGCGTGACAATCCATAGGACCATGCGGCAATGCTTCCCCATCGCTCGCCATCGGGGATCTTACTCGTTTCATATTCGAACTGTCCGTGGATGCCATTGTTGAATCCATCATCGAAATCGGGATCGATGTCTCCATAGTAAATCGTTGCCAGTCCATAGCCGCGATCAAGAATCATTTCGATCGGCCAACGTCCCGAAGCGGTTCCACGGGTTTCTTCGGTCGCACGATTGTCTTTGACGTCACCCCGATTGCGTACCCAATTGCCGTTCAAGCTGATGGTAGGGTCAGCATCGACGGTATGGTTGCCCTGGAAATTCAACCCGACGAATAGAGGAGCGTTCGAGCGAGATTTGGGTGTGTAGATGAGTAGTCGCATCGTCGTCGCATGCGGGCCACTTCCAAACGTGACATCGACCTC
>JBPCVD010000368.1:0-2602 GCA_051010815.1 Rubripirellula sp. | reverse complement strand
CCATTGAACGGATGCAAGCTCAAGGTTTCGATGCCTTCAAACTGAAAGTCGGTCGCAACCTTGAACAAGACGTCGATCGAATCCGCTTCATGCGCGAAGCGATTGGCCCCTCGTGCAAACTGATGGTCGATGCCAACCAATTCTGGGGGCTTCCCGAAGCCAAACGGCACCTCGAACACTATCGTCCTTTCGATTTGCATTGGGTAGAAGAGCCGATCGCTCGCGACGATGTGCTCGGATACTTGGAGCTCTCACAAACCTTCTCGGATGCGAGCTTTGGCTTTGCCTGTGGCGAGCATGCGGCTTCCCCAGTCATCTTCAAGCAACTGCTCAAGAGCGGTGCCATCAAGTTTTGCCAGATCGACGCGGTACGAGTCGCGGGAGTCAACGATGTGATCGCGATCATTTTGATGGCAGCCAAGTACAACGTGCCGGTCTGTCCACATGGTGGCGGCATCGCGCTTTGCAATATGATTCAACACTATGGAATGTGGGACCAGATCGCAGTCTCGGGACACTCCGACACGCAACTCGTCGAGTACATCGACTTCCTACAGGACTCGGTCGAACATCCAGTGGAGACGCGTGAGGGTCACTATGTGACACCCAAGGCTCCGGGCTGGGGCCTCGAATTCCTGCCTCACTTCTTAGATCAACACCAATTCCCAGATGGTGCGGCGTGGTCAACGCGTGACGCCGATCGTAAGGGAGCGAGATTTGAAGCCTGAGCATTGCACGTCATTCTGCATGCTCAAGTCTCTGCTCGATCGCTTCTTCCCGTGACATTCGCTAGCCAGCGATCGCAGCGTGGCGCAAAGCGGGCGGCCAGAATGGTTGCGTACCGTGCCGCGACAGCGCCGGCGAAAACGTCCATGGTGTAGTGCGCGCGAAGCACCAACACGGTCGTCACTTCAAAGGCGACGATCAGGATGCCCAAAGCGACCCATCCTTTCCCACCGATCCGCCCGAGCTCTACCGCGCCGAGAACGGCCAACGCAGTGTGCCCGGAGAAAAAGAAATCCGTTGCCACACCATACGTGACCAACAGACTTGGAAATCCTGGATCACGCCAGATCATACCATTCGGAGGCTCGAGAGCGCACAGCCACTGGCAAGCCTGCCGCATCGCAAACACCAACAGCAAGCCAATGAAGGGACGCAGTGTCGCGCCGAAGATCGATCGCAATAAAAGAAAGACACCCAGGACATCAATCACCGCCGAACTGACAATCAGAAGCAGATCGGCTGCCCCGGGGTGTTGATGTAGGTATTGATTTGCACCGGCCAGCAGTTCGTGAACCCCATCGCCAATCGCTCCCGATTCGAGCTCACGAGCCCCGATCAGCGATTGAGTCCAGAACCATAGCCCGAGTCCAACGACCACAAAGACGAGACGCGAACCGTAAAGCATCGCGTTCTGTTTCATACATTTTCCTGTCCAAACCCGGTCACGGAATCGTTGGTGCGAACGCTATTTGACCCGAACCAACTTCATCAGCCGGCCTGCCACATTCCAGTCTTGCACATAGAGATTACCTTCGTCGTCCCAATAAGAACCATGCGTTCCACTAAAAACACCTTCCACCCATTGGTCCTGAGGAACGTTGAAACTCTTACCCTTCGCGGCATCCGGATTATTGCCAAGCACGGCGACGATTGTGTTTCTCCCATCAAGGACGACCACTCGTCCATGTAAGTCAGGCACGGACACGAAGTCCCCTTGAATCGAAACGGAAGTCGGCATCCCCAATCCTGTCACCACTTCTTCGATGAACTGGCCATCAAGATCGTAGTGCAACAGTCGCCCTTTGGGCTGGTGGTTTCGATCACAGATCAGTAGCCGAGGCGGTTCATAACGAGTGTCCAGCGTCATCCCATGCGCGGTATTGAACTCTTTCAGGCCATTGCCCTTTGTGCCAAAGTGCATCAAGTACTTTCCATCCTTGTCGTACTTGAGGATGTGGTTGCTGGCATACCCGTTCGACAGGAAGATGTCGCCATTAGGGGCCACCGTGATCGCCGTCGGATTGAACTTGATCTTTCCTAAACCTGATTCTTCGGGCACGGTCAGCTTCAACACGATCTCGCCACTGTGCGCGTTGAACTTGATCCCCTCGGCATCGGCATTCCTGGCGGCATAAATGAATTCCTGGTCGCCTTCTTTGCGAATCTCCATGTCATGCAGATTCGAATACTTCGGACCGAGATAAGATTGAACGACCTTGCCCTCGGGCGAGAAAACGAAGACCCCAGCCTTGGCGCTGGTATAGATATTGCCCGCATCGTCAATCACCACCGCACCGTGCGTCGGCCCAAGTGCCGAACTACCGTCGGGTCGCAAACCCCAACCAGGAACCGTATCGAACGTCATCGCCCCACTACCCATTCGCACCGATGGCTGGTTCTCCTCGGCTTGGGTCCACTGCACGACACAACACTGCACGGCACAACACAGCAACAACATCAACACGGCACGCATCTTCATGGAGTCCACTCTGGATGAAAGGAGGAGGGATTCCGATGAGCGGGGGGAACGCATCCGCAAATCGCTCACCGGGAAGGGCTCGGTTAGTATCCGTTGGCCCGACTTACTTTTCAACTA
>JBPCVD010000367.1:0-10480 GCA_051010815.1 Rubripirellula sp. | reverse complement strand
GGGGCGAAAGGGGATGTCATCTACAAAACGGCTGTGGATCGGTTTCCTCGTCTCACCCCCTGTGGCGCCGATATTGCTTTCGGCGGCGATTTTCATTGGCCGTGGTTATCTGCTCGACTCGAACGATACGGGCACACCTGTGGGCATCATCCTCATTCCAATTTTTCTCCTGACTCTCGGAATCGCGGTCTCCTATTTCCTGATGCTCGTGATTGGAATGCCGCTTGCGTTTCTGTTGCGTCGCCGCAGCCTCCTGAACGGTTTTACCATTCTTCTGTCAGCGGTCGCGGTGTCCCTCTTTTTGGGCATCGCCGGGGCAATCCTCATAGTCACCATGAATTCGGCGTCGAACAATGCCGACCTTAACTTCGTCGTTGCGGTTCCGTTCGTCCTTTCAACGTCGTTCTTCTCCGGGGTATTCGCGGTCACGACGGCAATCGTTTTCTGGCTGGTAACCTGCAAGTTCGGCGGAAACAAGTTGCACCGCGATTCGCTCCCAGCGTGAACATTCTCGCAAGCGAATCTAGCATGCCGAACGCGCCGAGATGTTATCCTGTGGTACCGCGGAATCGCAGAGTCGACCTCGCGGGTGAGTGCTTGAATCAATCGCGAATTCAGAATGCGACCCGGAGAATGTGCATGAACCTCAATGGTGTGACTCGCCTTACTGTGTTGCAAACTACCGCTTTGCTTCTATGGCTGATGTCGACAGCTGTGAACGCGGAACAACGACCAACGATATCCAATTCGACAGAGCCTGCAGAAGTCGATAAGCCAGTTCAGGTATTCGTGCTCTTGGGTCAGTCGAACATGCTTGGATTTGGCAAAGTTGGCCCGAAGGAAAAACTGGGCACGCTTGAGCATCTGACCCAAGACAAAGGAAAATACCCTCACCTGATCGACAACGAACAGAACTGGACCACGCGTAATGACGTTCGCTATGTGCAACTGATGCACAAACGCGGAAACATGGTGACGATGCGAAACGAATGGATGACGGTGAAGGGCGCGCACATCGGACCCGAACTTCAATTCGGTCACGTCATGGGCCAGGTACTCGACGCACCCGTGCTGATCATCAAATCATGCATCGGCAACCGCAGCCTCGGATGGGACCTACTGCCACCGGGAAGTCAGCAATTCGAATTCGACGGCAAAATCTACGCTGGCTACAAAGAGTCACCATTGTCCTGGGACAAAGGCACGCAACCCGAGCCGATCGAGTGGTATGCCGGCAAGCAATATGATGACGACATTGGAAACGTCAAAAAGATCCTGGCCAACATTGGAGACTACTATCCCGGAGCCACCGAGTACCAGGTTGCGGGCTTTGTCTGGTGGCAGGGACACAAAGACCAGAACGCGGCACACGCCAGTCGCTACGAGCAGAACCTCGTCCACTTAATCCGAACACTGCGTCAGGATTTCGACGCGCCAAACGCGAAATTCGCATTGGCCACCATTGCATTCAACGGGCAAGACCTGAGCGGCCATGGACTGACCGTCGCCAACGCCCAACTGGCCGTCAGTGGCGATCGCGGGAAGTACGCTCAGTTCGTTGACAACGTGGCATCGATCGACGCGCGACCGTATTGGCGTGACAAGTCGGTTTCTCCCAGCGGTGCAGGTTATCACTACAACCACAACGCTGAAACGTACATGGAAGTCGGCAATGAACTTGGCTGGGCAATGGCTAAACTGCTCACATCAGGAACCCCCGACAAACCCTAAGCGAATTCCACGTTCATTCATCGTTGGTGCGTTCCATTCATGTCCGTTCGCGCGGCTTCGTCTCTTGACCGGTCTCAGCTCCAGCGATTCGCCCACACCCCCAACCCTGCCTTTTAAGAACTTGCTTGTCACCATGCACCTTTCGAAACTTACCGGCTGCCTGTTCCTGTTTGCGGTCGCAGCATCTTCCCTGCCTGCGGAAGGTACTCCGCCCAATGTGCTGTTGGTCTGCGTTGACGACTTGCGACCGGAACTCGGCTGTTACGGCGCTTCGTACATTCATTCGCCCAACATCGACGAACTGGCATCTCGTGGCCGTGTTTTCCGTCGGCACTATGTTCAAGCCCCGACCTGTGGCGCTTCGCGATGCACATTACTGACGGGCCGATACGGAGACTCCAACAACAATGCTCTTTTCAATCGTGCTGCGAAATTGGCGAAAGATCGCTCTGCCGTGCCCGCCAGCATGCCCGCATGGTTTCGCAACCACGGTTACACCACCGTATCTGTTGGCAAAGTCTCTCATCATCCTGGCGGACGCGGAGGAGATCGCTGGGACGACGGCGAAAAACTCGAAATGCCAGATTCCTGGGACCGGCACCTATTGCCAGCGGGTGCATGGCAAGACCCTCGCGGCTGGATGCATGGCTTAGCGAACGGAGAAATTCGCGATGACACCAAGCTTCCAAGTGGCGGCATCGAGATGGACGTGATGCAAGCGGTCGACGGCCCCGACTCGATTTACCCAGATGGGGTCACCATCGATGAAGCACTCAAACAGATGGATGAACTCACATCGCACGAAGAACCGTTCTTCTTAGCTGTCGGTATTCTCCGTCCTCACTTGCCATTCGGTGCTCCCGCGAAATACCTTGAGCCCTACGTCGACGCGACGTTACCAGAAACACCCCACCCAACCAAACCGGAAGGCAAGACCACATGGCATGCGTCGGGTGAATTCATGAAGTATGACCGGGGCGGACGAAACCCCAACAACGACCCAGCGTACGCGATCGAAGTTCGCAAGCACTACGCGGCATGCGTGAGCTACGCGGATGCTCAGGTTGGGCGCCTGCTGGAAAAACTCGAGGCTTCGCAAGCATCCGACAACACGATCGTTGTTCTTTGGGGCGACCACGGATGGCACCTTGGTGAGCATGCGATCTGGGGCAAGCACGCATTATTCGAAGAGTCCCTGTGGTCACCGCTGATCGTCGCTTACCCAGACATCGAGCAGCCAGGAACACCCACCAACGCAATGGTCGAAACCCTCGATCTGTTCCCAACACTTTGCGAACTCGCTCAGCTTCCGGTGCCCGATTTCGTTGATGGCGTCTCGCTCGTGAACGCGTTGTCGGATCCAGAGAATGCGGAAGGACACTCCGCAATCAGCTATGGCAACAAGGGCCGCACGATTCGCACGTCGACGCACCGATTGATTCTTCACAAGAATGGATTCGCCGAACTCTATGACCACACGTCACTCGCGGGTGAAACAGAGAACATTGCCGAATCACATCCCGATTTGGTCGACGAGTTATCCCAGCGTCTAACCGCGCGACTCGGAAAATGAGATTCACTCAGGATTAGATGAAAACCGTCTAACGTGACGATGCGTTCGCGACCGCGGCAGCACGCCAACGACGGAACTGGGGAATGCATCGACAAACGTCGTCAGACAAACGACTTTTCCATTCTGCTTGATTCGATGAAGCGAGTTGTCATCGCGATTCACGTGGCCCGCTTGGCCTATTTCGCTCACTTGAGCCTTGAACGTGGAAGTCGGTCTCGATTCGGACCTTCGGCCTTCAGTCGTTCGAATCTCCGACCGACTCCTCCACCATGATGGATCCGCCGTCCTCGCGGATCTCCAGCGTGCCGTGCCGCTCGACGCCCTCGATGTCGACTCTCCCATTACCTTCCGTGCGAAAGCGAACGTTGTTGACCGAAATGTTCTTTGCGGTCAGCATCGCCTCATCCTTTACGTTGGCTTCGCCTATGTTGGCTTCGGGCTGCCACGTCAACGGACGACCAAAGTGAACATCTTTCGCCGACAAGTGCGCATGATTCGACAACTCAAGCGTGGTGCATCCAAACGTCAGGTCCTGGGCTTCGTGCAGGCTTCGAACACGAACGCTTCCCCCGCTCTGCATCCATTCGCAGATATGCGTGCGACCTTGAATCTTCGCATCGGTTTCGTCACCCGAGAAATACATCGCAAACATGGAGATCCCAGCGGGCTTTTGCTGAGACCGTTTCAAAGTCAAGTTGCCAATCTTTAGCGGCTCTTCAAGGTCGTTGGTAAGCGTGACATCACCCTTCAAATTGTGCGTAAAAAGGGAGACGATCATCTCCTTGGAATCGCTGATCGTCACTTCTGCGGGTGGTTGCCAATCGCCAATCTGCCGCAGGAAGAGGAACCATCTTTCCACACGTGTGTTGGTGAGTTTCAATCGCCAATTGACGCCTGGTAGCAACGTTTCTCGATCGTAGACGGCGTTGATCGAATCTCCCGGAAGCAGACTCAACGAGGCCGCCCCACCTTTGTTGCAATAGACTCCGATGCCAATCGGAAAGTCGCAGTCAACCAGATCGACGTCTGCTTCCCCGGACAAAATGATCGCGTCCGGCCTCGGGCCAGCTTTCAATCGCTTACCACGAAGCACGGCTTTCCCCTTCTCCCAATGAAAGCTGATTCCATACGAGTACGATACGACCGTGTCTGTCGCTTCCCAAAGTCCTTCATAGAGATGAAAAACCGTGTGAATCGCCGTACCAGAATCGTCAATGAACCCACCCAGTTTGCAATTGCGACTCACGAGTGTTCCGCCCTTCCACTCCACGCTGTGCTCTCGTGAGTAGTCGCCCACGATTTCCAGTGTGCAGTTGTCGAGCGTCAGCTTACTCCCCTCAGGAAGGATCAAGCTGCCATCAAGTTGAATGTGTTGATCACGGATCGATTCTTCACCGCTTACCGTCCAGTCTCCCCTCCGGATTTCCACCTCCTGGGCAGAGAGCGAATCCGCATACCGTACGATGGTGACACAAATCACAAGACAGGCCATCACTTGCTTCGAGCACCGTCTTGCTCGATGGATGGACGAATTCGTTGGATTCATAGGGGCTCGCAATGAGGCCGATGGGGGCGGAAGCAACGCAGTTGCGACACGAGATTCCGTGCTGTTGACGAACGCTAGTCTAAATCAGATTGCAGACTCTGGAACGAGGGAGGTGCGACTCGAGCGTGTCGTCGCTTGCCACCCTTCCCCCTCCGTGTGCAGTCCGGCCAACTGCCCGTCAGCGACGCTTCACTTCATTTCCGGATGCACGCACGCATTTGACGCAAGAGTTTGCATCATGCTAAAACCGACCCAGGATTGGTGAGTGACTCGCTTTCCAGTCTCGTTGTTCGCTACGGATGGCCATACGGCCCGGAAGGAGACGTGGACCATGCAGAGTGATGTGCTGATCGTTGGTGCCGGTGTGAACGGCAATCTTACTGCTCGCTATCTCAAACAGCAGCAGCCCGACCTCGATATCGTTGTGCTCGACAAGGGGCAGTCGAATCTTCCTCTCGTCGGGGAGTCATTGACCGAGTACAGCACACATTTCTTGCGTCAACTTGGATTCGGGGATCATCTGGAGGAGAAGCATTATCACAAGTATGGGCTGACCTTCTACTTCAAAGATCGACTCGATGATCCTCAGGACCGAACCTATTCCGTCCACGAGGCACCCGCCATACCTCCCATGCAATCGGCCCTGATCAACCGATACGTCTTTGACCAGGAGTTGCGGCAACGAAATGAAGCCGCCGGCATTACTTATCGCCAGGCCTCTGCCTCGTCTATTCGCGGCGTGCAAGACGGCTTCGCGGTGACCGCAAAACGGAGCTCGGAGACGGGCTCCAGCAGCGACGAAATTCGCGCGAAATGGGTCGTCGATTGCTCGGGGCGAAGCCGTTTCCTGGTTAAGCAACTCGGACTGCAAGCACCTCTCTCCACACCACAACGGTGCTCGTATTGGTTTCGCCTCGTCGATTTCGACCAGGAACGACTGAACGATCTGATCGCAATCAAAGAGGGACAATCCGCATTCGATTCCTATTACACGACCCACCATTTCATGGGAGACGGAAATTGGGCGTGGTGCATTCCGATGCGTCCTCATGATGATCATAAAAACCTGATCAGCATCGGAGTCGTCTGGCGCCCCGACCTGAAAGATCCGGAGATTAAATCGGTCGAGTCCTTCGTGGAGTATTTTCGCGAAGAGCACCCTGTGATTTCCGAGCTGGTCGAAAGCGGAACGTACTTGGATCATGGACTCTACCGAAACTACATGTACCAGAGCTCGCATGTCTATTCGCCGCAAGGATGGTTTCTGATCGGCGACGCAGCTGACACGGTCGATCCGCTATACAGCACCGGCCTGGTCCTCAGTTCGCTACAAATCACTCAAGTCGAGAAGATGATCGCTGAAGACAAGGCAGGGCGATTGACCACGGAGACCGTGCAGGATTTCGAATCGGCCTACCAAAATACATGGTCAATGATGCAGTCTGAGATATCCGGTGCCTACGAGGTTGTCCATGGTCCCTGGCAAAGCCATTGGCGAATGTACATCAGCTCGTTGGTCTACTTTCACCTGATGCTGCCAGCTTGGCTTGCGGGCTACATGGTCGACCCCAAAGGCGCCCGGTGGATCACGCAGTTCTTGTCGATCAGTCGACAAAACACGAATAGCCTGGCCCGAATTCTGATGCTAAGCGACGGACACCCAAAAAACGGTAGCGCACGGGACTTGCCCAATCGCTACGCCGAAACGATCAACTGGAAATTGTGGCGTGGCGATGAAATGCAAATGCATCGCCACTTGTCCGTGATGCTTCGTCGCCTGGCCAAGTATCGATTTCTGTTTTGGCGACGGTCTGGGTTTCAAGAACCTGTTCGACAAGGTTTCGCCATCACAAAGGAACTCGGAGGCAGCCTTCTGTTTGGGACCCTTCTTCGATGGACAAAGCCTCATCGTCTGGCCAGGGCGAAGCGACTCAAGATGCCTCTGCCTCCGGAAGTCCCGTCGAAAGACCTGCTGCCGATAAACGCGTCGCCCCCTGAAGTTGCGTCCCGCTCGCCAGCAAAGACAAAGGCCAGCTGACCGCCGCATTTTTCACACGCCTGGTCCTGACCAAGGGAATCACTTCTTCTTGCGTTTACCGTGAACGATCGCGGGGCGTCCAACGGTGGCAGTCGGATCACGAAAGACATAATCCTCCCAAGCCTTCCGTGCCTTTTCCCACTCGGGAAGCGTCCGGGTCGGATACCAAGCTGGCCAACCATGAAGGTTGAAATCGTAGTTCTCCGAGTTCGCCTCGACCCAGTCGTCCATCACCGGAGTCGGACAGGATGCTGGGAACACGCCGATCGCGCGAAACTCATCCGAGACACCCTTGTCCCGGATCACGTGCTCGCGCCAATCCTGTAGCTCAGCCAACAAGGTCGCTTTCACGCCCGCGAATTCAGGGTCATTCGCAACGTTGGTTACCTCATGAGGATCCACGCGCAGATCGAAGAGTTCAATTTCCGGCTTCGTGGCGGCAAAGAAGGCGGCCTGTGGCGGCGTGAGTTTTCCTTGCAGGTTCAGCACATTCATTTCGGCCAAGACCGGATACGCGCCTTCCTTGTAGCGATTGTATTGGCAATAAGCGCGTTCCGGCATCAAGTTGAGAATCAGTTTGTGATCCTTTGACCGAATCGCACGCATCGCGTCGTGCGTTTCGTCCATCTTATCGCGGGCCGAAAAGACATACTCTCGCTCTTTGAGCGGATCACCAAACAGACTCTTGCCATGAAGAGGGACGGGCGAATCGATTCCCGCAGCCTCCAGAATCGTCGCGCAAATATCGATGGACATCACAAGATCATCACTCACTTGACCGGCCGTCACACGTCCTGGCCACCGCATGATCATGGGAATCCGTATACCTCCGTCGTAGAGAAACTGTTTGCCGCGAATATGGCAACGTCCGTGATCACCGATGAAAAAGACGAGAGTATTATCCGCCAATCCCTCTTTCTCTAAACGCTCCAAAAGGGCACCGACCTCACGATCCACCAGTTGCATCTGCTCGAGCCCATTCGCCCAATCACGTCGAACGAACGGAGTATCGGCGTAGTACGGTGGCAATTCCACTTGATCAATTTCGATCGGACGCTGCGGGTCGCGATTCCACGACCGATGTGTCCCGCCGAACGTAACTCTGGCAAAGAAGGGCTGCCCAGGCTTTCGTTCACTCCAATCCTCGCCCATGAACAATTCCTGTCGCTTGTTCGGCGTGAAGTTGCAGTCGGTCTTCCAACTCATCAAAGCTGTGAAGTATCCCGCATCCGCGAACAAGTGCGGGATAGGACGAATTCCGAAGGGAAGCGGAGCCTTGTCGTGCTCTCGATGCTGATTCGCACCGATGTAATTCTGATGGAATCCGGTCATCATCGCCGAACGCGATGTCGAGCAAACCGGCGAGGTCGTGAATGCATGCTCGTAACGAATGCCCTGAGACGCAAGCTTGTCGACGTGAGGAGTCTGTATCCCCTTCGTGCCATAGCACGACAAATCAGCCGACCAATCTTCGATCGTGATCCACAACACGTTGGGCCGCGTTGAAGACGACACTTCGACGGAGCTTTCGGATTCATCCGCGCGAGTCGAGAGAGCGGGAAGTAGCAGAAACGCCAACGCGTACACGGCTCGTGATGTCATGAAGTCAGATTCCGGGAGTTCAGGCTTACAGGGCTGCGGCTTTACGCATGCGGGAGATCAGTGATCCTCATCCTACCTCGAATCGAACCGGGCAGAACGGGAGGGACGATTCCGCAAAAAGATCGCATCAATCGCGACATGAGCGGAAGGTGCATGTGCCGCAAGCGATGCGATTCGTTCAGCGATGCGATTCGTTCAGCGACGCGATTCGTTGAGCGACCGAGCACAGCAACCGGGCGAAATGCTTTCCCCGAAATTGTTCAGCCCGTCTCAATATCGTCCTCGTTCCGCCGCAAATGCGGCGGCGTGTCGAAATCGGAACTGAGTTCCTTCGGGCAAAATGCGACATCCCCAGACCGACAGCAAGCCTCACCACGGGCGTGTAGCGCCACCGGCCGGGTTCGAATCACGACGTTCGAATCACGACGTTCGAAACATCAGGTCATCACCGATTCGAAGCACTCGGCACGTGTCCGGATCTCGTGACGGGACCTCATAGAGAGGTCGTTTAAGGACACGCGCGTTTCTCGCAACAATCCACGCGTTAACCCACGGTGATGGCCGAGTCGAAACAAGTCGGCGGGACTACATATCGATCTCGTAGCCTTTGCGATTCTCGCGAGAGAGGAACGAGTTCGCTTGCTGGTCACCGATGATTTCTCGTTTCTCAGGATCCCATTGCAGTTCACGGTCCAGACGCATCGCGATGTTCGAGAGGTGACAGATTTCCAGCATTCGGTTGTGCGACCAAACGTCCGAAATCGGTTGCTTTCGCGACCGCATTCCGTCGATGAAGTTGGCGGTGTGGTTTTCGCTAACTTCACCACCATAAACCTCTTCGATCGCACCTTCCGGCAATGGGTTGTCTTTCAAGTCTTCGACGGGCTTTCCAACAATCTTGCCACGGTTGACGAAGAAGCGGCCTTCCGTGCCTTCGAACAGAATCCCGTTGTCGCCTTCGCTCGTGATAATCATCTCGACATCGTTTGGCATGTCGACTTGGATCTTGAACTTCGTCGCCGCGTTGTATTGATCGTCGACAACAGGATGTCCATCCTTGTATTCCACAGGCAACGAAAACTCGAGCGGCGTGATCTTGCTAGGTCCGGTGTCACTTGCACCGAGAGCCCAACTGGCAATGTCAACGTGATGTGCTCCCCAGTCAGTCAGCTTCCCACCTGAATACTCATGCCAATTGCGGAAGGCGTAATGGCAGTTGCTGTACAACGGCACGCCGCCGCCATAACCGGTCCGCATTTCGGGAAGGGCGCGGTAGGCGACTTTCGGAGCCGGTCCAAGCCAAACTTCCCAATCGAGTTCCTCGGGAACGGGAGCAGTGGGAATCACCGGCGACGATGCCATTCCGTTGATCCCACAAGTCACTTTCTTGACCGTACCGATGCGTCCATGCTTGACCAGGGCTACGGCTTGCAGGAATCGTTGCTGAGACTCGGAACGTTGCATCGTGCCGACCTGAAACACGCGTCCCGTTTCTTTGACAACCTTTTCGATCAGCTTGCCCTCAGCGATCGTTAACGTCAGTGGCTTCTCACAGTAGACGTCCTTCCCCGCGTACATCGCCTCCACCGCAATCTTTGTGTGCCAATGATCGGGGGTTGCGATCATGACCGCGTCGATGTCTTTACGATCCAGGACTTTGCGATAGTCCTTGTACGCATCGGGCTTTCGCTTCTGAGCGTTTTGAGTCTTTTCGACGTTGGCCCCCAGCACGTTTTCATCGACGTCGACGAGAGCGGCAAAATCCGCAAACTTGAACGACTTGGATGTGATCGACCAACCCTGATTTCGCAGTCCGATGGTGGCAAACACGGGCCGCTCATTGGGAGACAAGTCGGCAAAGGCGCGACTCACGGACGGGCCGAAAACCGCGGCCGAACCGGCCGCAGCAACGGTTTGGACGAATTGACGTCGACTGGCTTGGCGAGGCTTGGACATTCAGGGATCCTTGAAATGGGGCGTTCGGCAGCGT
>JBPCVD010000366.1:0-10650 GCA_051010815.1 Rubripirellula sp. | reverse complement strand
TTGGGCCGAAACCCATCGGAACGCGCTAAGGCGCGAACTCCCGTATCGCTCAAACCACTCCGCTCTGCACGCAGCGATGTCAGATTCTGGAGACGGTTGCCATTCCCCACCGCAACCATCCCATCAGCGGTGACACGCGATGAATCGAGGGAAAGCGATCGCAATTGACAAAGCAAATCGGATTCGGCGAGCGCCGCCAACCCTGGGGTCCCCAAACGGTTGTCATCAAGATTCAGTGATTCGAGCACGTCGAGGTGAGGGCATTCCAGTAGTGGCGTGATTCCCAAGACACCCATCGCGTTGTGTCCCAAATTGAGCGAACGGACGTTCCGCAGGGCAGTACCGGAGAACAGAGGCAAACCATAGCTGGAACCGAGTCGCATCGAACTCAAGCTGAGCTCCTCGACCGTGCGCAGCTGCGAGCAATCGTTGACGAGCGACAATGCTGCGCGATCACCGCAAAGTTTGACGCTGCGAATCGGCGCCATCCGAAACAGGTCTGGCGCCACCTCTAGCAGGCGTTCCGCCTTGATGGAAACCGACTCTGCGAAACCGCGGCGAAAGGTGACGGCCGTGGCGAGTTGTTTCAGTGCTTTTCCCCAAGACGTCCGATACTTCTTCAGCAGTTTTTCGACTTCCGCTTCGATCGACTCGCGATCCTGGTCGTAGGGCCCGAGCCCCTCCAGATCGCACTGCAGATGAATGAACCGACCGATAGGATTTCGCGACTCAACCATCAAGTCCGCGTAAACTCTGCGTGACGTGATGTCGTGCGGATCCTCGATGATCTGCTGAAGAAGTGCTTTCGCGTTATCCACTTGGCTGACGTGAATCAACATCCTGAGAGGAATCGGACGGAGTCAGCCGTACGCCGGTGGGGACATCATCCATCGGCAGAAGATTGAGTTCGGTTTGCATGTCGCGAAGTTGATTGATGGACGCCGTCATCGCAACGCGATCGATTTCGTGCACGTTGATCGGATCGCCAACCTCTCGCAACATCGTGATTGTTAGCCGCCCGCCAAGGTGCTGCCGAAATTCCTCGAGCCCCTTCATCAGACGGTCCATCGGATTCAGTCCCTGGTGCCACAACTGCATCCCCAGCTGTCGCAAACAGCAGCAGACTTTCCACATGTCATCGTCCGGAAAACCGAATTTGATCGACGAGTAGATCGTGTCGATCGCGACACCGATCGCGACGGCTTCACCATGACGGATCTGATAGTCCGTTAGCGGCTCCAGTCGATGCGCCGACCAGTGCCCGAAATCGAGCGGCCGCGCCTCAAGCATTTCGAAAGGGTCTCCCCCCTCGGTGATGTGCTTTAAATGCAACATGCAAGATTGGTGGATCGCCCGCTTGCAGGCCGGGACCTCTCGACGACGAATGGCGTCGGCATTGCGACAGAGCCAATTGAATTCCTGGCGATCCTTCAGCAGCGAAACCTTCACCGCTTCGCTGAAACCGCTTTGGAAATCGCGGTCGGGCAACGTCTCCAGCAACGCCGTGTCGTTGATCACCGCCCACGGAACCGCGAAGGTCCCGATCCAATTCTTCTTGTCAAAGAAATTGATCGCGTTTTTTACGCCAACGCCCGAGTCGCCCTGAGCCAACGTGGTGGTCGGCAAGCGGACCAACCGAATCCCTCGATGGGCGATGGCCGCGGCGTAACCGACCGCATCCAACATGGCACCGCCGCCGATGGCAACGATGTAACTTCGACGATCGAGATTGGCCGCATTGATTTGGCTCAAAATGGATTCAACGACCACCGACGAATTCTTGATGTCCTCGCCGCCCTGGACCAGCAACGGTTGATCGATCAATTGCACGGTGCCCGCCGCCGTGAGTCGCTTTGCAATTCGCTCGGCCGCAGATGACAAGGCCCGTTCACTGACGACGAGGACCTTGGGTTTGCCGGAATCCCCGCCATCCAACACCTTCAGCAACTCCGGGAAGTCGGCTCGCGAAACATCATCGGTCACGCGTAAACGATGCACGAATGGCACCGAAAAGCGGATGTCGATGGAATGTTCGGACGAGTCTCGCATCAGGCGTTACTGCTAGGTGGTTCGAGGAATGTATCGCGAGTCAAAATCAATCAGGGAGTTTCTTGCTGCCAATCACGCCACAGCCAACGGAGCGAGTCCGGGAAGATCGCGCCGCCATGTTTTCCATTGTGGGCTTCGGTACCAAAGACAAACTTGTAGTCGTAGTCCTTGTACTCCAAAGCCTTCGCCATTTGTTGATTCGCCAGTGGCCAATTACCAAATCGGTTGTCGAGATCGTTTTCACCATCCTGCAGAAACACGCGTATCGGCTTCGCATCGGCTTTGCGAATCATCGGCGGGTAGCTATGACCGCCACGAAGATCGACAAAACTTCCGATGTGGCTCAAAACCTTCCGGAACTTGTCAGGTCGGAACCAGGCAACCGAGAACGCACAGATGCCGCCGGAGCTGTTGCCACACACGGCGCGCAATTCGGGGTTTTGCGTGATCCGGTATTCCTTTTCAACTTCGGGAAGAATCTCACTCAGCAAAAACTCAGCGTAATCGCCACTGACGGTGTCATACTCAAAACTTCGGTTCGCGGGGGTCGGTTTCCATCCGCGTTTCTCCGGCAACTCACTTTTATGGCCTGGATCGATCATGACGGCGATCGTCACCGGCATCTCGCCTTTCGCGATCAAATTGTCAAAGACAATGGGCAAACGAAAATCGCCCCCGGGCCCCATGAACGTGTGCCCGTCCTGAAACACCATCAGCGCCGCGGGACTTGATCCATCGTATTGGGCCGGCACGTAGACGCTATAGCGTCGCTTGGTGCCAGGAAAAACTTTGCTGTCGAGCCACTCATGCTCGGTGACCTTGCCGTGGGGAACGGACTCTTGAGGCGATGAATCTGGTCCGTGCTTGTACTCTTCGGCGACGGCAACGCCGACGGACAACATGACGACAATCGCAATCGCTCGCAGCAAGCTGCTCATCAGCGGAACTCAACGGGGAGGGAGGTGGGGAAGGAAAGCCTAGGCTCAACCGCTATTCTAGCAGCCATCTGCCCGCGGTCACGGACCGAGGCCGTTTTTCGATAGCTCACCTAAGAACGAGATTCAGGGAATGCAACGACGAAGATTGGGCGCGAGTGGGGTGGTGGTTTCCGACATTTGCATGGGAACCATGACCTTTGGGGAACAATGCGACGAATCAACGAGCCACGCGATTTGTGATCGTGCGTGGGAGGAGGGGATCGATTTTTTCGACGCGGCAGAGATCTACCCCGTCCCCCCGTCAGCCGAAAAGTTCGGTGTCACCGAGGAGATCGTGGGGCGTTGGCTGAAAACGAAACCTCGCGAAGCGGTCATGATTGCCACCAAAGCGACGGGGCCGGGCCACGGCTGGTTTACGCCGCCCGTACGACACGGCAAAACCTCGCTTGACCGTCGCCACCTCGTAGCTGCCTGCGAAGACTCACTGCGGCGTCTTGGAACGGACTACATCGACCTGTACCAGACGCATTGGCCCGACCACGGCATGCCGTACGAGGAAGTACTCGGCGTGCTGACAGAACTTCGCGACGCCGGAAAAGTGCGAGTCATCGGCTGCAGCAACGAGACCAGTTGGGGACTGATGAAGAGCCTGTGGTCAGCGGAGGTTTGCGGTGTCGATCGCTATCAGACGGTGCAAAATAACTTCAGCCTGATCAATCGCCGCTGCGAGAGCGAACTGGCTCAGGTCTGTCGCCAGGAACAGGTCAGCCTGCTGCCCTATTCGCCCCTGGGCGGTGGTGTGTTGACGGGAAAATACGAAAGCGGAACGCCCGAGGGCGCACGGTTTAGCGCCTACCTGGTCGATGGGAACGAACGTCAGAAGAAGATGGCCAGACGATTCGTTAATGAACGCACGCTTGAAACGACTCGCCGGCTGGCATTGATCGCCGACTCGATCGGTACCACCGTCACGGCATTGTCGGTCGCATGGAGTCGCCAACACGACTTCGTGGCCTCCACGATCATTGGCGCCACAACACTTCATCAACTGGAACAATCGCTGGCCGCACGCGACTTGATTCTCGATGACGAGACGTTGCAGCGGATCGACCAGCTCGATGTGGAGATCCCAAATCCGATGACAGAGGACGGGCTACGTCGGCTGTAGCGATTATGCATGACCTTGCGGGGAAGAATTGACGGATTCCTGATCCGAAAAGAACTTGCAGGCCGCGATTGGAACTATGTTGGCGCTCATGCGATTCGCCCTCTTGATCCTCACCGCGTGCTCCCTCTCGTCGTTCGCCCACGCGACCGATTGGCTGACGATGCCGAGCAGTTACAGCCATGATCCGGCCACCGGATCTCGCGTCTCACAGTTCGCCCCCATCGAAGCACCGACCGCACCTCAAGCTCCCAACTTTCGAACCAGTGGCTACACGCACACACGAAGCTCACTGAACTACGGCCAGTCGGCGGACAACTATCACCGTGTCGAAGAGTGGGGTGATCCCGTGCGACCATACGGCGAATGGCGATTTCCACAACGACCCTTCAGCACTCCCTATCAAAATTGGGGCCCTCCCTTCGCGGGACTCAATCTCGGGTTCGGGGGCTTTTATGGTCCCCATGGAGGTTCGGGCAGAGGAGGTTTCGGCGGCGGTCATCCTGGGAAACCAGGTGGCGGCGGCAGACCCGACGTTGGTCGCGGGTTCGGCAATGACCGACATCGCTCCATCCGTCCCCCACAGGCCAGCCCTTTCAACCCATATCCCGCGGGACCGGGCACGCCTTATCCTGTCGCTCCTTATTACGACGGCTACTACCCCGTCTATCGCGACTGATCCAGCGAACGTGTTGAGCTGGCGGTGTTAGCGATCGAACGGTCGAATGAGAAGCGTCCGGCTTAGAGACCCAATCGCATCCCTGCATCATTACACACGTTCCGCGACGCGAAGCTTCGCGCTCCGGCTTCGCGTGTTGGCCTCGACCTCATCGTCGCTTGGACGCAATGGCTTCTTGGTCAGCACGTTCCATCGCGGATCATCTCGAAACGCGTTCTTGACGATTCGATCTTCCAACGAATGAAAGCTGATGATGGCAAGTCGCCCACCGGGTGCGATCCACTCGGGAGCTGACTGCAGCGTTCGTTCCAAGGCTCCCAGTTCATCGTTCACAACGATTCGCAGCGCTTGAAACGTTCGCGTCGCAGGATGAATGTCGTGATTCTTGCTGCGTGGGACGCAGCGTTTGCACACATCAACCAAGTCTTGCACCGTTTTCACGGCAGACTCCTTCCGGCGACGCGTGACGATTTCACGCGCGATCCGACGGCTGAATCGCTCTTCGCCATACTTGTAGATCGCATCCGCGATATCAGATTCTTTGCGCCACGCCAGCCATTCGGCCGCCGAAGCGCCCGTCTCCGGATCAAACCTTAAATCCAAATCGGCTTCCCCACGCGTGAAGCTGAACCCGCGTTTCGCGTCGGCCAATTGATCGCTAGAGAGTCCAAGGTCAAGCACGGCCGCATCGGCATGCGTCGCATCGAGTGCGGCCAAGGCTTTGGGAGCCTGTTCGTAGCTGCCAAGAAACACGCTCAATCTCGGGTCATGCTGCTCCGACTCGACTCGCTCGCTGACCGCAGGATCGCGGTCCAGTCCCACCACATGGCCCGCCCCAGGGGGCAGCGTCTGCAACAGCAGCGCGGAATGCCCTCCGCCTCCGTACGTTCCATCCACGATGATGCTTGGCGAGACTTCGCTCAGCCACTGCACGATCTCTTGGGGCATCACGGAAATGTGACAAGTCTTGGTAGATTTCATCGGCACCCAGTACTCAGTCCCTTGGTCGGCCAAGTAGGTTTTCGTGGCCACAGGGCAGGGAAACCCATGGCTGCAGACCATAGCCGTGAACGATTCATGATCGTTTAGTATTCGCGACCCCTGGTGTTAAGCCAAGGGTGGCACCCTTTGTGGACCACCGACTGGCCGAACAACGATGCGAAACGCGGGACCCATCAGGACGCGAATCACGATGCAAATCGTGGGGCCTCGATCGTTGCCCGCCACTCAGGACGAATTGCCCGAGCGTCCAAGACGAACCGATCATGATCGTGCCAGGAACCGGCCATCGGCTCGACTCATGACCGCGACGCAACGACTCCGCGCGAGATTTCCGGACAGGAAGACTTACCCGGCGTTCGACAGACTCTCGTTGCAACCGAGCGCTTCGTCCATGTGAGCGCTAACTTCCTTCAGTCGAGCCAAGTCTCCACCTCCGACTTCTGCTGCCAACCAACCTGTGAAGCCGACATCGCGCAAGGCTTGCTTTACTGAAGGCCAATCAATGTCCCCTTCGGTGATCTTGGTGAACTTGCCATCTTTCCGCGAGAAGCCCTTGATGTCGAGCTTCTTGATGCGGCTTCCCAAAGTTCGAATCCACTCTGCCGGATCGCCATACTTCCAATGGTTCCCGATGTCATATTGCACACCGACCAATGGGGATTCAAAGGCGTCGATGAATTTCGCCAATCGATCTGCCGATTGTTCATCTCCACCCTCGTGATCGTACAAGAAGTCATTCCAAACATTTTCGATCAGAATCGAGACCCCAAGTTTCTTCGCCAATGGCAGCGCGTCATGAATCGCAGCGGCCGCCCGCTCGTGAACCTCGGCATCCGATCCATCCTTGCCGTGACCTGGCACCAACAACATTGTGTCGGCGCCCATCGCTGCTGTTTCCCTGATTCCTTGCTTGAGCTTCTTGAGCGCGACCTCACGAACTTTCGCATCCGGATCGCTGTGCCGTTCGCCCCAGTGATAGCCGCCGACGGTTCCATCGATGATCAAGCCGCTTTCCTTGGCCGCCGCGTTGGCTTCTTCGATATTCACACCTGGAACATTTGGCTCGACGCCCTCGAAACCTGCCTCTTTCGCAAGCTTGAATTTATCAAGCAACGATCCTTTTGAACGGATCATTCCCAGCTTCAATGTTTTGCGAAGCCAAGGCTGCGACTCGTCGCTCGCTTTCTCGTCGGCCCATGCGTTCGAAAGGGAAAGCGTCGCGAGTCCACCCCCAAAGGCTCCCGCAGCACCAAGTGAAAGAAAACGGCGTCGGCGGATCGGTAAGCGGTCTCTCATCAAATCACCCATCGGATGGTCGCGGTTCAATGACCACCGCGAAACCGCGATCGTCATCGTCGAAGGCGGCACGATGCCGCAAACTCAAGCTTTGCCCCTGATACTGCATCAACAGTGTCATCATGTCGGACCAGTCGATTGGAAAACCGTCAATGATGGAAAACAATCCACGCGGGGCAGCGGGATCAATATCTTTCCTCGAGCAACTGCTGCTCAGCGGCGGGCCCAACTTCCTGTCTGCGAAACAGTATAGACGGAACCGCACTCGGTTAGGCGAGGATGTCCTCCACCACATGTCCGTGAACGTCAGTCAACCGAAACTGCCGGCCCTGATATTTGTAGGTCAATCGCTCATGATCGATTCCCATCAAATGCAATAACGTGGCTTGAAAGTCATGCACGTGAACGGGATTCTCGGCAACATTGATCCCCAAATCGTCCGTTTCGCCATATGAAATGCCTGGTTTCACGCCACCCCCAGCCATCCAGACGGTGTACGCGTAAGGGTGATGATCTCGTCCCCAGCGGGGGCGGTTGTTGATGTCGCCCTGCAGGAATGGCGTCCGCCCAAATTCGCCACCCCAAATCACGAGCGTGTCTTCCAACAGCCCGCGACGTTTCAAGTCCATCACCAACGCAGCGCTCGATTGGTCGGTATCGCGACACTGACTGTAAAGCTCGGTCGTCAAACTGTTGTGCTGGTCCCAACCGGCGTGCATCAGCTGAACGTAACGACAACCTCGCTCGACGAGCCTGCGGGCAAGCAAACAATTGTGGGCGAACGTTCCCGGCTCTTTGACATCGGGACCGTACAAGTCAAGCGTCTCTTGTGACTCCGTGGAAAGGTCCGCTAACTCGGGAATGCTCGATTGCATTTTGAAACCCATCTCGTACTGCGCGATTCGCGTCGCGATTTCAGGATCACCGAACTCCTGTCGTTTCATCTCGTTGATCGCGGCGATGTCGTCCAGCCAACCGCGACGATCCTCGCGACTAACTCCCTTGGGATTGGAAACGTACAACACAGGATCGCCACTACCGCGGAACTTCACGCCTTGAAAACGGGAAGGCAAAAAACCGCTCCCCCAATAGAAGTCATAAAAAATCTGTCCGCAGGAGGTATCCTTGGTAATGCTCGTCATGACGACGAACGAAGGTAGCTCGTCCGTTTCGCTACCGAGACCGTATGACAACCACGCTCCGACGGTCGGTCGACCGGGCATTTCACCACCACTCAGGTTGAAGTTAATCGCCGGTGCGTGGTTAACCTGTTCGGTGTGCATGCTTTTGACAAAACATAACTCGTCACTAATCTTCGCCGTGTGCGGCATCAATTCACTGACCCACGCACCGGAATTCCCATGCTGTGCAAAGGGCTCCACGGGTGCCAGCAAAAGCTTGCCGTCTGCATCGCCCGTCATCGTGCTGAAACGCCGACCACCAATGTAGGAATTTGGCACGGGCTCCTTGTGCATCCGCTTCAAATTTGGCTTCCAATCGAACAGATCGACATGCGTTGGCGCACCATTTTGAAACAGGTAAATCACCCGTTTTGCCTTCGGCGCGAAATGCGGCAACGAAGGCAAGCCACCAAAACGTGGCGACGCTTCCTCGGACTCGGCTCCAAACCCATCGCGTTGTAATAAACCTGCTAACGCAGCGGTACCGATTCCCTTCGCTGAGCGACCAAAGAATTGGCGTCGATTGACGTGTAGATTATTTTCTCTTAACGGATTCATCAAAACCCCGTTCGTTCAATGACTACTCACGATTGAGCGTTTCATCCAGATTCAAGACGGCCAAACAAAGGTTCGACCAGGCAGCGAGTTCGATTGGATCGAACGTCTCGTCCCAGGGAGTCTCACCGACGGACAACAATTCGACAGCATCTGGTCGACGACCCTGCAACTGTTCCCGATTGCGTTGCAATCCTTTTCGCAAGACATCCCGTTCTCTTGGAGAGGCGTCTCGGCCCAGAGCTTGTCTCATCACTGCGTCGATGCGTTCTGCGTCGCTGTGTTCTGCGTCGCTATGTTCTGCGTCGCTGTGTTTTGCTTGGACGCGTTCTGCATTGCTGTGTGTCTCGCCCCTATGACTCTGCAGGACGGAAGTCGCCAAGGCTCGCGCGGCCTCGACGTAGGCCGTATTGTTCAGTGTTTGCAACGCGTGAAGAGGCGTGTTGGTTCGCCCCGACTTCACCGTGCACGTTTGACGCGTCGCATTATCGAAGAACATCGTCGGAGCGATGATCCGCCGCCAGTAGGTGTAGAGACTGCGACGGTAAAGCTTTTCACCCACATCTTGCTGATAAGCCTTCTTGCCGAAAGACGCTTCCTCCCAGACTCCCGGTGGCTGATAAGTATTCACAGCCGGACCTCCACTCGAAGGCGACAAGAGACCGCTGATTTTCAACGCCTGATCTCGCAACATCCACGACGGAAGGCGATACCGAGGTGATCGGGACAGCAAGCGATTCTTGGGGTCGGTGGCATAGTGCTCCGGACTCTGGATCTTCGAAGATTGGCGATACGTATGACTCGTCACAATCAACTTCAGCAACGCTTTGACATCCCAGCCATCTTCCTGAAACCTCTTGGCCAGCCAGTCAAGCAACTCCAAATGCTCGGGGGTTTCGCCCTGGGCACCAAAGTCTTCGGTCGTCTTCACGAGCCCGATGCCAAACAACTGCTGCCAAAATCGATTGACGGTAACGCGTGCGGTCAGTGGATGACGCGGATCGACCAGCCAACGCGCCAGGTCAAGCCGCGACAGTTCCGCACCGCTATTTGCGGCGGCCACTTCGGCATCGGCCGAACTTGAATCCTTCTCCACGTCTGTCACAGCGGGCGAAGGCAAGAACTTTGGTAGTTTTGCAACCACCGGTTTGGTCGGCTTGTTGTACAACCCTCGGTCCAGAATGAACGTGTCACGCGGTTGAGGCATGTCGGCCATGACCATGACTTTGGGAAGTTGTTTTGTGATCGCATCCCGTTTCTTGACCAAACTGTCACGCTTGTTCTGCAACTTTCGGTATTCAGGGATCGACAGTCGATACGCTCGCCCAATGGCCTTGCGTTGTGTTTCACTTCGCGAATCCTTGGGCGTCGAAAGCGCGACAAGCAAATCGCTGTCGCCATCCGTCAGTTTTGGTTCACTCGAATCCGAAACTGAGATCCGAAAGCGCCCAAGGTTGTGTCGTTGGTGCGGAGAATCGTGACGCAGAACGATGCGAAGCATTTGCCCCTGAACGACATCGACGGGATCGGCAAAGCGGAAGATCGCAGCGTGCTCGCGATCGACCACACGTCCCTCGTAAACGGCCCAGCCGGTTTTCGGTTTCCCGTCGAATGCCTGCGTGACCGAATGGCCTCCCTGTTGAAACGTTGCCTCGGCGCTGTCGATCAAAATCGGTGCCGATGTCTGATCATCGTCTCCCGCGACCTGGCTGAATTCGATTTCAGTCAGCACAAAGTTGCCACTCGATGCGAATGACAAGCTGCCGGAAGTAAGCGATTCATGTT
>JBPCVD010000365.1:0-4711 GCA_051010815.1 Rubripirellula sp. | reverse complement strand
AACCTTGCCGGCGTTCCAAGCGTCGTCTACGGCATACTTGGGTTAACAGCATTCGTGTCAATGTTCTCGCTGTTTTCGGATGAGAAAAAGGCGGGGGCGCCGGCTCTGGAAGTCGGTGCGACCTATTACGACCAATTCACAAACTTGGCCAGTGACCCATTCTTGAGCATGGGAATGGACGATGTCGCCGAGCGTTATTTCCTGATTCCTGTCGAATCGCGAGACGCGGCCCCCTCCACGCCGACCACCGGCATGACGGCCTTCGAAAATCGTGAGGAAGGGCTCGTCTCGGTCGAAGTCATCGCGGTCGATCCCGTTGATGAGCCAGCGACCGACGCGGAAGAATTGAGTCGCGCGATCGATTCGACCTCGATCCCGGGCCGAATCAGCGAGAAACGCTGGTACTACTTTCAATTGCCATTTGGCCGGGGCGTCCTGGCAGGTGCCATGACGCTGATGCTCGTGATCCTGCCGGTCATCATCATCAGCTCGCAGGAAGCGTTACGGGCCGTCCCATCGTCGTTGCGAGCAGGCGCGGCTGGGCTCGGCGCGACGCCTTGGCAAGTGGTTTGGAACGTCACACTTCCCGCTGCCGTTCCCGGCATCATGACCGGATCGATCCTAGCCATGAGCCGCGCGATCGGAGAAACGGCACCGATCCTGATCATCGCAGGCATCGTGTACATCCGCACAACGCCGCAGCACTTGATGGATAGCTATACGGTAATGCCGCTGCAAATTTACAACTGGACAAGCCGTCCGCAACAGGAGTTTCACTCCATCGCGGCTGGTGGGATTATCATTTTGTTGGTCATCCTTCTTACTTTCAATGCAGTCGCCGTTCTGATTCGTCATCGGATGCAGAACAAACTTCAGTAGTCATAAACGTTTGGCGATTTCACTTTGCGCGGCAAGAATCGCGTGCGAGCGGATGGACGACAAATGAGTAGCACAATCAGCCCAAAGAAAGCCTTGGTGACCAGCGTGGATCGACAGGGAGAACCGACGCAAAAGATAACGCCCGAGTTAGCGATTAAAATCGATAACCTCAACTCTTGGTACGGTGACTTTCAAGCGTTGCATTCCATTTCGCTGCAAGTTGAGAAGAACAAGGTGACCGCATTCATTGGTCCCAGCGGTTGCGGAAAAAGCACGCTGCTGAGGTGGATCAACCGAATGAATGACACCATATTGTCGGCCAGAGCGACAGGACGTCTGCACATGGGAGATCTCGACTTACTGAGCAGCAAAACGGATGTCGTCGACTTGCGACGACGTGTTGGCATCGTTTTTCAGAAGCCAAATCCGTTCCCCAAAACGATCTTTGAGAATGTCGCGTTCGGGCCTCGCCTGCACATGAAACTGCGCAAAAGTGAACTCGCCGAACTGGTTGAATGGTCCTTGCGCAAGGCAGCCGTCTGGGACGAAGTGAAAGACCGCTTGCACACGCCCGCCCTGGGACTTTCAGGTGGCCAGCAACAGCGACTCTGCATTGCACGCGCCATCGCCGTCGGTCCCGAAGTCCTTTTGATGGACGAACCCTGCAGTGCGCTCGACCCGGGAAGCACGTTGGCGATCGAAGACCTCATGGAAGAACTGCGGACCCAATACACGATTCTGATCGTGACGCACAACATGCAACAAGCTTCGCGTTGTAGCGACAAGACCGCTTTCTTCTACGAAGGCCGCGTGGTTGAAGTAAACGACACGGAGATCGTCTTCACGAACCCAACTAAGAAAGAAACGGAAGACTACGTTTGCGGCAAATTTGGTTGATCACCCGATTCCGCTTTCGCATCCGTTCACCAAAGCCTACAAGAGAAGCATGTCAAAACATCTGGAACGCGAATTCGAATTGCTTCGCCGAGAACTCGTCGCACAGTTTGGCCTCGTGGAGCAAATGATTCAGCTCTCCGTTCGTTCCCTAGTCGAACG
The DNA here is from genome assembly GCA_051010815.1 of Rubripirellula sp. Taxonomy (GTDB): domain Bacteria; phylum Planctomycetota; class Planctomycetia; order Pirellulales; family Pirellulaceae; genus Rubripirellula. The sequence continues at coordinate 2,776 of JBPCVD010000365.1, read as the reverse complement.
ACGAAGTGAACTTGCAAGCCGTGTCATTCTGCAGGACAAGAATGTCGATGCCGAAGACATTCGTATTGAAGAGGAATGCCTGAAGCTTCTTGCACTTCATCAACCGGTCGCTTCCGATATGCGGTGGCTGGTGTCTGTCGTGAAGGTCAACGCCGACTTAGAACGCATGGCAGACTTGGCCTGCAACATTTCAGAACGATCAATCTCGATCGATCGCTACCCGCTCTTCGTGGCCCCGAATGAAATTGACGAAATGGCCCCGGCCGTGACGATCATGGTCAAGGACGCACTGGATGCCTTCGTCGACTGGGATGCTGCTAAGGCATTGAAGGTCATTCAGGCCGACGATCACATCGATTCGTTGAACCAAACGGTGATTGATCAACTGCACCGCATCATGAAAGCGGATTCAGAGCTCATTGAGCCGGCGATTCACTGTTTCAGTGCCTCGCGTCATCTCGAACGCATTGCGGACTTAGCAGAGAACATTGCAGAAGAAGTCATCTATCTGGTCCAGGGTGACATTGTGCGTCACCAGCATGAGCAGTTGATGGACTCGGTGGAATCCAAGGACGCCACCTAGAATTTGGCTCCCTGACGCGAGCCGCCATGCGAGGTGCTAAAGTGGTTGGACTTTGATCCGCCACGCCTCGAGAGTCCATTGCATGCTTGCTCCAATCTTTCGGTTCTTCGCTCTCTCTCTGCTAATGAACCTAGGGACGGGTTTCTTTTCCCGCGCGCTGGCTGCGGACGAACCCGTCATCAAGAACGTCTTATTCATCATCTCGGATGATCTCAAGGCAAGTGTTCTTGGATGCTACGGCGATCCCTTCTGTAAGACGCCGAACATCGACAGGTTGGCAAAGGAAGGGATGGTGTTCGAACGAGCCTATTGCCAAGGAACGTCATGTGCCCCATCTCGGCAATCCTTCATGTTCAGTCGTTATCAAGGGACGGGCGAGGTCAATCTTGGACAGTACTTTCGCGAGAGCGGTTGGTACACGGCGCGGGTCGGCAAGATCTATCACATGCGTGTTCCTGGCGACATCATCGCGGGAACCAACGGAAAAGATGTGGCTTCGTCATGGACTCAGCGCTTCAATTCACCCGGGTTGGAAGCCCACACTCCAGGCGATTATGCCTGCTTGAATCTGAACGTCTTCACCGATGCGCTCGCGGACCGTCAGTCAACGAAGATGCCCCACCGCATGTTCGTCACGGTCCAGTACGACGGTGATGGCTCCGATCAAGCGGACCACAAATCGGCAAGTAAAGCCATCGAACTATTGCAGCGTCATAAAGACGAAAAGTTCTTCTTGGCTGTCGGCTTGGTCCGCCCCCATTATCCGATGGTTGCCCCGCGACAGTATTTTGAGCCGTATCCCTGGCAAGACATGCGCACACCGCCTCAACAAACCGATGACTTGAAGGACATCCCAAAGCTTGGTCAGGCTGGGACGATCTCGTCAAAGAATCAGATCGGACAGTACCCGGACAATCAGAAGCGAATGTGGGCAGGCTACTATGCGTCCGTCACATTCATGGATCGGCAGGTGGGCCGAATCGTGGACGAACTCGATCGTCTGGGGCTGCGTGATAGCACGGCAATCGTTTTCACGAGCGACCATGGTTACCACTTGGGGGAGCACCAGTTTTGGCAAAAGTCGAACCTGCATGAAGAGGTGCTTCGTGTTCCTCTGGTGATGTCCGTTCCGGGACTTGGTCGTGGGCGTTCTCGTTCCATCGTCGAGTTGGTCGATATCTACCCCACGCTATCGGAGCTTGCGGGCTTGCCGATTCCCGCCGAGGTCCAGGGCACCAGCCTCGTCCCGGTCTTGAAGGAGTCGGAGGCACGAGTGAAACCCGGCGCCTTGTCCTTCAACAAAGGATTTTCGATCCGGACTCCCGGCTGGCACTACATGAGATACACCGACGGCACTCAAGAGTTGTATGACATGGAAAATGATCCGGGTGAGTACAGAAATGAAGCGAACAATCCAAAGTTTGCGACGCAACTGAAGCAGGCCGATTCAATCCTTCGAGCGCGACTCAAGAAGGCGGGGATTCCCGACAAAAAGCAAAAGCCCAAATCCCGTTAGTCCAAGGAAAGCCCCAGCGGAGTTCGCGTCCATGACAAATCAACGCCCCATTGGAACTGTCCAATTCGACAACACTGGCCGAGTCGTTCTGGTGACTGGAGGATCGAGTGGAGTCGGAGCTGCAGTGCGCGATGCATTTGCGGATTCGGGAGCGAAGGTCCTCGTCGCCGATATTCAACCGCCACTGATGGACGATGTCGATCGCGATCCGAAACGGTCGTTTCAATACGTTGAGTGTGATACATCCGACGAATCCGCATGTCAGTCCGTTGTCGCCCAAGTGATTGATCAACATGGTGCGATCGACGTGCTGGTCAACAATGCCGCGATCCAGCCCAAGGGTTCCTACCATCCGATTGATGCCGTCCCCCGTGAAGTTTGGGAACGGATGGTGGCGGTGAACTTCTGTGGCTACATGAGCATGGCCGCGGCCGTGCTAGGCATCATGAAACGACAGGGCAGCGGCGTGGTGGTCAACGTCGCGAGTGGACAAGCACACCGGACGGCCCGCGAGGTTGGCGTCTACGGACCGATCAAAAGTGGCAACGTGATGCAGGCAAGGCAGTGGGGAGTTGAGTACGCCCGCGACGGCAGTCGTGTCTTGTCGGTATATCCAGGGGCGATCGACACGCCGATGAGCCGCGAGAGTCGTCAAGAGCAGGGTGGCGAGGCAGCCC
>JBPCVD010000364.1:0-6483 GCA_051010815.1 Rubripirellula sp. | reverse complement strand
TTGTACTTTTCAATGTCTTTCTCCAGAGCATGCATCGGCCAGTGAGCGGCGGTGAAGCTGACATACATGAAGAACGGTTGGGCATCCGACTCGTAGTGATGTTCGTGAATGAACCGGACGGCGTGATCAGCAATGGCGTCCGTGTAGTAGTACTCGCCATTGGCCATCTGCTCGGGCAGGTACTGTTCGTCCGCGAACGGGGAAATGAAATCGTTGTCGCGTGTCAGCGTGTTGGGGTCAAAGAAACTGCCTGCGCCATGAATCGTGCCGTAGAAGCGATCGAATCCGCGTTGCAAGGGCCAGTTGTATTTGTCGTCTTCCGATTTTGGATTTGTGGCTTGCGTGACATGCCACTTTCCAGACAAATACGACCGATACCCTGCCGACTTGAGCGCTTCGGGAATGGTGACACACTGTCGGTTCAACTCGCCGCGATACCCGTCGTAGCCTCGATCATTCATCATGTGCCCGATTCCTGCCTGATGAGGGTAGAGTCCCGTCAGCAGGCTCGCACGCGTGGGGCAGCAACGACCGGTGTTGTAAAATTGAGTGAAGCGAACACCACCGTCGGCTAATGCATTCAGGTTCGGTGTGTCGATCTCACCGCCGTAGCATCCGATGTCTGAAAATCCCATGTCGTCCGACATGATGTAGATGATGTTGGGTTTATCGGCGGCCGATGTGTCTGCCGCGGCAACCGCGACGGCAAACATGGCCAAGATGGCAAAGCAGGGGGCAACCGATCTTGGGCGTCGATTTAGAGTCATCGATTTCTTTCAAACAGAATTGATAGGTAGGAAAGCGGAAGCCAATTGAAAAGCAGGCTACAGAATTGGCGATGTTTGGGAACCGATTGGCTTCCCGAACGCCGTCCGCGGATCCCGCGAAGTCAGGCTTGGGACTCACAGGATCGTCTAGTTTACTGTCTCGATCCGTATCGCGTGGTCAACGGAAATGGGCTCCGGCAACCTTTCTGTGGTTCTCAAACGCCCGCTCCGACTGGTGGATACCTCCAGCGGCTCGTGCTATCCACCCTTCTCATTTAGGCAACTCGGTTTGACCCCGATTCCCGTTGCCCGATACAACCTTGCGGTTATATCGAGCCGCGACGGGCGTTTTCGAGATCGCATCGCAGCGAGCTGCGATTCTGCCCGCTCATTTGTCGCGTTCAGGATTGCGTGCCCGTCGTTTGGCGTGGAAAAATTGGTGCTGGAAGAATCATGGGAAGTGATGGCAGGGATGAAGTGCATACACGGGCTTGAGCGTCGCAGGATTCGCCGCCTGATTCGATTGTGTTTCACCGTATGCGGTTTCTTGTGCGCCGTCGCTGCGACTCATGTCGCGCAGGCTGCGGGCGGAAATCTGCTGTTGTCGGTGGCAGATGAGCAAACCGAAGAGCCGACGATTACACGCACGGTATTGCTTCGTGCCGACGCGCCGAGCAAGCGAGTGGTGGTTCGCAAGACGGTTCCCGCTGGCGTCGGTTTTGTGTTGGACCGATCGGTCGAGCTTTCTCTTTCGGACGCGGCCTATCAATTTCGTATGATTCGCGGCCCGGAATACCGCATCATCAGTGGCACATTCACTCTGGAAAAGACCAGCCTTGATGAACATGCCGTCGATCTTCCACGCATGGTCGACATGCTTTCCAAAGGGTGGACCAGTGGCGACTGCTGTGTACCTGCGTCGCCCTACAGTCTGCCATTGAGAATGGCGTCCGAGGATCTGCACTTGGCGGCTGTCCTTGGGCATGTCGATGCGAAACCGATTCCGGGACGCCCGCGCGATGACCCTCCCCAAAACGATCCTTCCTGGATCCACGAACAAACGAGTCACGTGGAAGGGTTGGCGTTCTATCGGTTCGAGTTCCTTGGCCGTGATGGTTCTTCGGCATCGACGTCTTCGGCATCGACGTCTTCGGAAGGAGAGGCTGAAGTTGATGCCGTCGATGAGGCAGGGAATGCGATTCCGGCAAGTGCGGAAGAGGGAAGCGATGCTGCTACTGGCGACGCGGGAGAGCCAGCCAATGCAGCACAGGATCTACGTCTTCCGGTCGAGCGACTCGTGCAGCAGGGGGCCGATCCTCAGGTGCGTGTTGCCATTGAAAACCCATTCGCCTGGCCGTTACCAGTGTGGCTTGCGAGTGGACACGTCGACGGGATCTTCCTGTTGGGAGATTGGCTTCGGCTGGATCGTAAGGTCCTCCGCATAACCGACGGTCGAGGTCCTCAAGGTGCCAGCATGGGAGGGAACCACGATGTGGGGCGTTGGGCCGAACGGATCTACTGGAATCTGTTGGAGGCTGGTTTTCGGCTTCCTCCTCTGGCCGGTGCAGGCGATCAAGGCCGCAGTACCCCGGTCGGATACAACCGGCTGTATGTTGCCAACCCTTTGGAAGCCTATCGAGAGGACGGCGCGCTTGAAGCGTTGCCCGTCAATTCTCAGCAGAACTGGTGGAATGCGGCTTGGAAGGGGCAAAGCGTAGCGACCAACGGTCCACTGCTTCGTCCGAAACTTGGTGGTCAGATTCCGGGTCATGTCTTTCAAGCGACTTCCGGGGAAGTGCTGCAGCTTCAGCCCGAGCTCACACTGACGGTGCGTGACCCGGTGGAGTACTTGGAGGTGATCCACAATGGAATCGTGCACTACAGCGCCCGGCTGGACGAATTCGCGAAGGCCGGCGGCGTGATTCCACCCATCATGATCAAGGAAAGCAGTTGGGTCACCATTCGAGTGGTCACCTTGTACGAGGATCATTTTCGCGCGGCCATGAGTGCTCCTTGGTACATTGATTTTGATGGTCGTCGGCGCGTCACGGCGAAGGGCGTTCAGTTCTTTCGCGATTGGTTGAGTGATTACGAGACACGGCTAACGCGTTTGCCTGCGGGCGATTTGCAACGGCATGTTCCGTACATCCGTGGCGCGCGAGCCTTCTGGTCAAAACAAGCGGAACTTGTAGTCGTCGAATAGGGACACGTCTCGAGTGGATCGTGTCTGCTGCAAGCGAACCGACGGGGTCAGGGGAGGCATCGATGAATGATCTGGCAAATCGCGTCGTCGTGGTTGATGGCGATATCACGCGGTTAAAAACCGATGCAGTCGTGACAGCCGCCAATTCACAATTGCGTGGTGGCGGTGGCGTTGATGGGGCGGTGCATGCGGCGGCTGGACCGGAATTGTTAGAAGCCTCACTCAAGTTGGCTCCCTGCCCGCCTGGTGAGGCGCGGATCACGCCCGCGTTTCGATTGCCGGCGACTTGGGTCATTCACGCGGTAGGACCAATCTATCGCGATGGAAAATCGGCCGAGAGCGTGACGCTCGCTTCCGCCTATCAAGCGTCGCTCGAGTGTGTCCGCGAGCATCAGTTGAAATCGATCGCCTTTCCCTGCATCTCGACCGGAGTCTACGGATACCCCAAGGACGAAGCGGCGGAGATCGCGATCAAGACGGTGCTCGACTGGTTGCGACTCCACGTTTTTCCGCACCAGGTGATCTTCTGCTGTTTTGATGCACGGGACGCCAGACGCTATCGGGACGAGTTGAGTGCACTCGGTTTCAGCGAAAAGTCTTAGCAATTGGCTTTGGGGGACTGCCATGGTCAAGTTCGCTGAAACGACTCGCAAATGTTGACATCCTCCGTGTTTGTCGCGAATTGGACGTCGAATCGACGTTTTTCCGCGACATGGTTTGCAAGCATTTCCTGCGGCCTGGCGAATCTGTGACGATTCTTCCGTTTTATCCGCGCCCGTATGGTTACGACGAACATCATGCTTGGGTTTAGCAGCGATCTTTGACGCGATCATCCGATCTGTAAGACGTGGCCTCATTAGCGGTCTGATCGTATAGAACGGATGAATAGCGTGCAGACAAACCGGATACCTTGCCAATCGCGTCGAAGACGCTGGATCCTTGCCGCCTCGATTGTTGTCACTTCGTGTGCGACATCCGGCGTGGGTGCTGAGGAAACGGCGCCCGAGCGAAAGCTGAAGCCACAGCGGTTACCGACAATCCCTGCGGAAATTCCGCTCCAGCTAACTCAGCCGCCAGCTCAGAATCCGCCAGCAACGCGATCCACACCGCCGACAACACCCGTTCAATTGATGGCGTCCGAAGCAAGGCTGCGCTCCGAGTCGGCGCTGGCTTCGAAGCGACGCGCGGAGGCTGCCTTTGCCGCGCAAGTTCAGCGATGTTCGGTGGAGGTGCCGCTGCGGAACGCGACCGCACAGCAAGCACTCGCGCCTCCCATTTCTGCCCAGGAGGCGCTCCGCGCTAGTACAGACAATGAGGGACCCGTGCGATGGCTGCGCTCCAGCAGTTCATCAGCCAATGCGGAAGTTTCCAGGCAACTGATAGAGCAGGCGAACCGCGAATATCGAACAGGGGCATGGTTGTCCGCTGAGTCAACGGCTTGGGAGGCACTTCGTTGGGCAGCCGAAGGGATTGACTTGTCGGATCGTGAGACAGCGAAAACTCATTTGGGCGTGCGAGTCAATCACTCCTCGGAACTGCTTCGCATTGCCCGCGATGCGATACGCGAGGCAAGAGACTTCAGTGGTGCTTACGGCACGATCAACGCGGAAGCCATTACACGGATGGCGCTGTCGCATTCAACGGATGTTTTGGACGAAGTGCCAACCCACGGCCTGACCGGCACCGATGCCGCAGACCGCTATTTGGATGAAGCACGTGTCGCCTTGGCTGGGATCGCTGAACGGAGTGTTGAGGCAGCCCAAAGCATGGACCTTCTTGCTGCGATTCATCTGGGACAAGCCGACGCTCGGAAACTTCCAAGTTCGACGGCCCTTTGCCTTCGACGTGCGGCGCTGCAGGGTCAACCGAAGAACGCTAGCCTTGCGTCGCGATTAGGAATGCATTTGGCGGACGTGGGACTGCTGGACGAAGCACGATGGGCGCTTGAGCACTCGCTTGCAATGGAGCATGACGGGGCCACAGCTGACGCCTTGGTGGCTGTTTTACGTCGGAGCGGACGGGGAGAGCAGGCGGTTCGCGTGCTGGCCTCCATCCAGAACCGCTCTCAATCGAACACTCCCGACTTAGGGCCTCGAATCCCTGAAATCACGGAGTTGTCGCCAAGCGAGTTTGCATCGATCTCGAAGCCGACGATGAACGTCTCGCGTAGTGGATCTGTCAATGCAATGTTGGCGAGCAGCAGAAAGTCCACAGGCGTTTCCGTGGAATCGGTTTCGCTGACTCCGAAACAAAGCGTTCTCGATGATGCTTCGGCGTCCCAAGACAAGGCCGATGGTTTGGAATCTTCACAGGAGCCGACCTCCGAGAAGAAACCGGGTGTCATCCGAAGAATGATGAGCTCACTAAAACGTGTTTGGTAACACTGTAACGTGCCGATTGAGCGCAGATATAAGCACTCCCTGTAGATCGCTGATGAGATTGGGTCTCACTGACATGAACGTTGCTTCGATCACGCGGCCAATTCTGGTCATCGCCTGCGCGTTTGCGTTGGCGCTTCCGACGTACGGACAAGGCGCTGCCGAGAATCTCTCGGGAACGCTTGAGCAGTTGCCAGCCGACGACTGTGGCTGTCGCAACATCCCCGGTGGTTATCCCTGCTTGGGCGCCTGCCAACCTTGCATGATGGGAGTCGATTGTGCGTGTGGTTGTGGCGCGGAACAGCGATGGCGCGACATGAAACGCATGGACTTCGGAGCCTACGGTCCGGGTGGATACGCGGGGCCTGCGCGTTTAGCGCACCTGAGTGAGTATCGGCTCCGCCCCGGAGACGAAGTCCAGGTTATCTATCTGATCACGCGACGTCAGAAAGAGGGTGCCTATCGACTGACACCTGGCGATCAAGTCATGATCGAATCCATTGCTGATCCGGACCTGACACGTGGAACACTGCAGAGTGGTCTGACGATTCAGCCGGATGGGACGATTACCGTTCGATTGTTGGGAGAAGTTCACGCAGCTGGGCTGACCGTGGCGCAGCTTCGCGATGTGCTTGAGACGTTGTACTCCAAGTTTTACGATGAGCCGGCAATCGATGTCACGCCAATCAAGACCAACACACTTGCGGACGACATTCGCAACGCCGTCGGTGGAGCAAGCGGTTTGAATCGTCAGGCACTCGAACTGACAGTGATGCCGGATGGAAAGATTCGTCTGCCTGGCATTGGTGAAATCTGCGTGCAAGGCTTCACGTTGTCGCAGCTGAAACGCGAAGTCAATCTTCGTTACGGAGAGGTTGTGGTTGGCATCGATACAGAGCCTACCCTGACCGCACAGGCACCCCACTTCGTGCACGTGTTGGGTCAAGTCTCCGATCCAAGCCGGGTCGAGCTGGCTGGTCCGACGACAGTATTGAGCGCGATCGCTTCGGCCGGCGGTCACCTACCTGACGGAAACATGAGACAGGTGGTGGTACTGCGACGAGCCGAAGATTGGCGTTTGGTGTCGACGATGCTTGATCTTCAAGCAGCCGTGTATGGCAAACGCCCGACTCCG
>JBPCVD010000363.1:0-6252 GCA_051010815.1 Rubripirellula sp. | reverse complement strand
GCGAACGGTTTGTTACGCCCATGATGAGGGTAACGAGTCGGGTACTGGTGATCGTGTTGAAATCATCGAGTCCGCGCCGCTGAGCAAGTTGAAGCGGTGGCGTCTGGTTCGCGTGCTTGAAAAGAGCACCGAGGTGGACGTGGCTGCGTTGCGTGCGGCTCGCAAGGGTGCGACCCAAGCGGAATCCGAAGCGATCGAAGCGGCTCACGTTGGTGAAGAGAAGGCGGAAGAGTCCGCCGGTGAGTGAGATGTCGCTGGCGACATCTCGACAGAGTTAGACAACGCCTTTTCGGCAACAAGATAAGAAAATGATCCAACAAGAATCCCGACTCGATGTGGCCGACAACACCGGCGCTCGGCAAGTGATGTGCATCAAGGTGCTCGGCGGTAGCCGTCGTCGCTTTGCCGGTTTGGGGGATGTCATCGTTTGCAGCGTGAAGAGCGTGATCCCTGGCAGCGACATCAAGAAGAAGTCGATTGTCCGAGCGGTGATCGTTCGAACCAAGCAACCGACGCGACGCTCCGACGGCAGCTACATCAAGTTCGACAGCAACGCTGTTGTACTGATCGACAAGGACAAGACCCCTCGCGGCACCCGCATCTTTGGTGCGGTCGCTCGTGAGTTGCGAGATCGCAGCTTCATGAAGATCGTCAGTTTGGCCAACGAAGTGGTCTGAGCTGAGTGCCGGAAGTCAACCATTTGAATCCAATTGTTTGAAACGAATCAAAGTCATGTTTTTCCGTATTGATGACGAAGTCGAAGTGATCGCCGGGGCCGACAAGGGTCACCGTGGCAAGATCCTGCGAATCGACCGCAAGAAGAACAAAGTTGTCGTCGAGGGTGCTGGCCGTGTGTGGAAGCATGTTCGGCGTAGCCAGAAGAATCCACAGGGTGGGCGTCTGAACAAAGAGATGCCGATCAGTGCCAGCAACGTGATGCTGATTGATCAGTCGACTGGAAAGCCAACCCGCGTGGGAGTCCGGTTTCTGGAAGACGGCAGCAAAGAGCGTTTCGCGAAAGCAAGCGGCGCCAGCCTGGGCAAGATTGCACCGGCTCGTGCCCAGCACGCCAAGAAGTAAACCTGATCCAATTTAGAGACTGTTAGCCACCGCAGAAGCGGAACGAAGAAATGGCCGAATCAAAACCACGAATGCAAGCCCGCTACGAAGACGACGTCCGCAAGGCGTTGGCTGAGAAGCATGGATACACCAATCCTCACCAGATTCCGAAGATCGAAAAGATCACGCTGAACATGGGTGTGGGCCAAGCGATTGGCGACAAGAAGATTTTGGATTTGGCGATTGAGTGCATGACCGAGATCGCAGGTCAAAAGCCGGTTCTCACGATTGCACGTAAATCGATCGCTAACTTCCGCCTCCGTGAAGGCATGCCGATCGGATGCATGGTGACGTTGCGACGTCAGCGAATGTACGAGTTTCTCGACCGCATGGTGTCGGTCGTTCTTCCTCGTGTTCGTGACTTTCGTGGGATTAGCCGCAAGGCGTTCGACGGACGTGGCAATTACACACTCGGATTGACCGAGCAGTTGGTGTTCCCGGAATTGAATCCGGACAAGTTCACCCGCCCGCAAGGGATGAATATCACGATCGTGACTTCGGCAAATAACAATGACGATGCACGAGACCTCCTTGAATTGCTCGGAATGCCGTTCAAGCAGGACAAGACCAAGAAGGATGCGGCGTAAGTTTGGTTGCTTACGACGCGACAAAATTCCACTTTCCAACCGGTAACTGAAAGTCACCCCGTGGCAAGCAAATCGAAGATCGCTAAGGCCAATCGAAAGCCAAAGTTTAGCACCCGAAAGGAAAACCGCTGCAAGTTCTGCGGTCGACCTCGATCGGTGTATCGCAAGTTCGGACTCTGCCGAATTTGTTTCCGCTTGAACGCGAACATGGGACTGATTCCCGGTGTTCGCAAGGCCAGCTGGTGAGAATCGAAAGAGTAGTAGGGGAGCTGACAACATTATGATGACCGACCCAATTGCCGACATGCTCACTCGCATCCGTAACGCGGTTCGCGTAGAGAAGCCATTTGTCGATATTCCATCCAGCCGATTCAAGCGTGGCATCGCCGACGTTTTGAAACGTGAAGGTTTCATCTGGGACTGGAAGGAAGTGGATGAGGAGAATCCAACGTCAACGTTGCGTTTGGAGCTGAAGTACGGACCAAACGGCGAACGCGTGATCCAAACGATCAAACGCGTGAGCAAGCCTGGCCGCCGGCTCTACACACGTGGCAAAGAACTCAAGCCTGTGCTTGGTGGGCTGGGAATCAGCATCATCAGCACGAGCCGTGGCGTGATCAGTGATCGCGAAGCTCGGCGTGACAACATTGGTGGCGAGGTTCTGTGCGAGGTCGCCTAGTTGGCGAGCGTTTGCTGAGCAGACGGATCGTGCATCGCTGAAACCGCCCAGCCGAAAACTAAGATTGAATTGAAGCAACTGTTATGAGTCGCATTGGACAAAAACCGGTAGCCATCGCTGACGGCGCGAAAGTGTCGGTCAGCGGTCGCAAAATCGAAATCGAGGGTCCCAAGGGCAAGCTCAGTTACGAGCATCGTCCGGAAGTCTCCGTCTCGGTGGATGAAGAAACGAACAACGTGGTTGTCAAGCGTGGCGGCAACGAGCGTTCGTCTCGCGAATTCCACGGCCTGACACGTGCCCTGATCGCCAATATGGTCGAGGGTGTCACCAAGGGCTACGAGAAACGTTTGGAAGTGGTCGGCGTCGGATACTTGGCCGCCATTCAGGGCGATACCTTGCAACTGCGTGTCGGTTACGCCAACGAACTGCATCAGAAGATTCCAAAAGAACTGTCCGTGACATGCCCTGACCAAACGCACATCGTTGTGCAAGGCTGCGATAAGCAGATGGTCGGGCAGTTCGCCGCCGAAGTTCGCTCGCTGCGAAAGCCGGAGCCTTACAAGGGCAAAGGGATTCGCTACCAGGGCGAACAGGTCAAAATCAAGCCTGGCAAGTCCGCAACCAAATAGATCGCCTGTCCCAAGAAGCGTTGTCGGCCCGCGAATCACTGTGGAGCTGGCTCGAGTGGTAATCAGATGGATAAGAACAAGAAACTTCAGAAGAAACGACTTCGACGACGCCAGCATGTGCGCAACAAGCTGCGTGGAAGTGCGGAACAGCCTCGGATGTCCATACATCGATCGCTGAAGCACTTTAGCTGTCAGGTGGTCGACGATTTGTCCGGCAAAACGCTGGTCAGTGCCAGCACGCAGGACAAGACGCTCCGTAGCGACGTTGCCAATGGTGGCAACTGCGATGCGGCTGCTTCGATCGGCAAAGCCATCGCTGAAAAGGCGACTGCTGCCGGCATCAAGGCTGTCAAATTAGACCGCGGTCACAACAAGTACCACGGTCGCGTTAAAGCGTTCGCCGATGCTGCCCGTGAAGGCGGCTTGGAGTTCTAGGAAACACACCACCACACATTGAAAACTCCTAACGGGGACTGAACCATTAGTAACGCACCACGCAGTAATGCTTCGCGAGGCAACGGGCCACGCGGCAAGCAGCGGAAACAAGAGAACGAAGGCCCCGGCGAGGGCATGCTTGATCGCGTCGTCAAGATCAAGCGATGTGCCGCTGTGGTCAAAGGTGGACGACGCTTTAGCTTCGCAGCGATGGTGGTTGTCGGCGACGGCAACGGAAAGGTCGGCTGGGGATATGGCAAAGCCAATGAAGTTCCACCGAGCGTTCAGAAAGCTCAGAAGCAGGCCAGCCGCAGCTTGATTGACGTACCGCTGGTCGAGGGCAGCATCCCTCACCAGATTTGGGGCCACTATGGCGCCGCCAAAGTGATCCTGATCCCAGCCGGTGCTGGTACGGGTATCATCGCAGGTCAGGCCGTTCGTGCCGTCTGCGAGGCAACCGGTATTCACGATATTCTGACCAAGTCGTACGGGACGAATAATCCTGTGACGTTGGTCAAAGCAACCGTCGACGCACTTTCCAAGTTGCGTACGATCGAGCAGATCGCTGCTCTTCGAGGGTTGGACGTAGAAGAGTTGTCGGCTTAGTGCCGAATGGTTCTCGCCGTGGGCATCGCTCGCGGTTGGGGACAAGCAGAATCGAATCAACAGAGAACAGCTGAGAATCAGGTTTCACCATGAACCTCAACGATGTCCATCGCGGCATTCAAAAGAACCGCAAACGGAAACGCATTGGTCGTGGACCAGGTAGCGGGCACGGCAAGACGTCCGGTCGTGGCCATAACGGTCACAAGAGCCGCAGCGGTTACAGCCGCAAGCCTAACTTCCAGGGCGGTGCGATGCCGATGTTTCGTCGCGTTCCTAAGCGTGGTTTCAACAATCGTTGGGCCGTGACCGTGTTTGCGGTCAACGTGGGACGCATCAACGAAGCGTTCGAAGATGGCGCAGAAGTCACCTTGGAAACCCTTGCGGCCAAAGATTTGGCGAAGGGCACCTTTGATGAGGTCAAGATCCTCGGCGAAGGTGAAGTCACCAAGAAGTTGACCGTTTCTGCCCATCGCTTCAGCAAGAGTGCGGAAGAGAAAATCACCGCTGCCGGTGGATCGATCAATAAAGTGGTCAGCAAGCGGACTCCCGATGAACGGGTCGCTGCACTGAAATCGGACAGCAAAAAGTCCTAAAGCCGAATGTCGCAGTCAGCCCGAGTCGTGTCTTTGAAAGGAATTCTCCTTCACAGACGTGGTCGGGCTTGAGTTGCGATTGGCCCCCCGAGGGCGTTGGTGTTTCCTCTCGCTCTGGTTGAGCCAAGCCGGTAAACTGCCGCCCAACAGGCCATATTACCCAGCCATCCATTCATCCGCGTGCCAGCCAAGTACGGCAGGTGGCACGATTCCAAGACGGACCTGACGCATGTTTGAAAAGCTGCGCATCATATTTTCGATCCCCGAGCTTCGTAAGAAGATTCTGCTGACCATTGGTCTGCTGGCTGTCTATCGAATCGGATTCCATATCCCCTTGCCGATGATCGCCACGAACTTGGCGGACACCGGTGGCACCGCGTCGGAGTTCTTCGAGAAGATCACCGTCTTTGCCGCCAGTGACCTACGCCAGGCGACGATCTTCGGATTGGGCATCATGCCCTATATTTCTGCCTCGATCATTTTCCAATTGCTCGGCAGCGTGTACAAACCGCTGGAAGAGTTGAAGAAGGAAGGTGAAGCTGGGCGCAAGAAGTTGAACGAGTACACACGCTACCTGACGGTCGCGATTTGTGTCGTTCAAAGCTATATGTACTTGAAGTTCATGCTGATGTCGGGAGGGCCGGCCGGGTATGGCAATATCAATCCAAACTTCTTGAATGCCGATTCGACCGGGCTGTATTTTGGCTGGCAGGTGATCGCAGTTCTGGTCATGACCTGCGGGACGGTGTTCCTGATGTGGTTGGGTGAACAGATCGATGAATACGGGATCGGCAACGGTATTAGTCTGCTGATCATGGCCGGTATCTTGGCTCAAATGCCCAAGGCTCTTTATGAGCTCATTCGTAACATGAAGACGGAGTTGACCGGACTGAGTCGCGGTCAGATAGGCATCGAGACGTTGGTGTTGCTGATCGTGCTGTTCGTGGGTGTCGTCTTTGGGGTGGTATTCATCACGCTTGGACAACGAAAGATTCCGACGCAGTCTGCCAAGTTCACTCGTGGTCGCCGCGTTTACGGTGGCACACGTCAATACCTTCCACTTCGAATCAATCAAGCTGGCGTGATGCCGATCATCTTCGCGAGTAGCCTGCTGATGATTCCTGGCATGCTGATGGGTGGTCTGGCCAGCTATGCGGGCAGCGAGAGCTGGCTGTTCAAACCTTTGAACTACATCGGATTGACGTTGAATGACCAAGCGTCATTCTTTTTCAACCTGTTGTACGTCGTGTTGATCTTCTTCTTCTGTTACTTCTGGACGGCGATCACCTTCAATCCGAAGGAGATGTCCGACAACCTTCGTGACAGCGGAACGTTCATCCCCGGATATCGACCTGGTAAACGGACGACCGATTACTTGGAAAAAGTGATGGTCCGAATCACTTATGTGGGTGCCGCTTTCCTTTCGGTCGTCGCGATTGTGCCGACGATCGTGTACGGTTCGCTGGGCGTGCCCTACTCCATTGCTGGCTTCTACGGAGGCACGGGTCTGCTGATCGCAGTGAGCGTGGCGTTCGATTTGGTTCAGAAGATCGACAGCCACCTGGTGATGCGGAATTACCGCGGTCTACTCGAAGGTGCTGGTG
>JBPCVD010000362.1:0-5590 GCA_051010815.1 Rubripirellula sp. | reverse complement strand
CGCTGTGAGCTTTTTCTGTGACCTGTCGAACAGGGCACCCAAAGTTGATGTCGACCACACTGACGCGGTACTCCGACGTCAGTCGTCTGCCAACCTTCGCCATCGTTTCGGGATCGTTGTCCCAGATCTGAACGGCCAACGGACGCGGCTCATCGGCAACTCCCCAAAGTCGATCAGGATGCTCGGCAACGTTCTCATCCATCCAAACGAAACCACGGGCATTCACCATCTCCGTCGCCAGCAAGCCGACCCCGCCGAATTGGCGCACGACCTCACGAAACGCCGCATTCGTAAATCCTGCCATCGGAGCCTGCAGGATTGGCGGATCGATGACGAGGTCACCGATTCGAAGTGGCGGAGGGCTCATGAGTGACTTGGGCATAGTGGTCGAGGGCGGAAGCAGACTTCTATTCTTGTCAAAGAGGGCCCGAGCTGCCAACGGGCACCCAAATGCAGCGAAGGCTTCAGAGGCCTATGTCCCCCACCTAGATAGATCGTAAGGAACGTTTTCATGAATCCCAGCCACAGATCGGCACTCGTCGGCTCGATCAAACCACCCCCGTCCAGCGCCGACCATGAAGCGTCCAGCGCCGACCATGAAGCGTCCAGCGCCGGCGATGAAGCGACCAAAGCTGATCACCGAGCGGCATAAACCCGGCCTGCCATCGATTCGCTGGTACGACGGGAGGCGAACCTCTTCGCCAACGCTGAGGACTCGGCACCTAATCTTCGGTACTCAGCTCCATCCAACGTTCTTCGGCTTCGCTGAGTTGATCCCCGATTTCCGTCAACTGTTCATGCAGTCGAACCGCTTCATCCGGATTCGTTTCCTTCAGCAAGCTAGCGTTGATCGACTTCTTCTCATCGTCCAATCTCGCAATCTTTTTTTCCAGATTCTTGAGCTCTTTTTCGGCACGCCGTTGATCACGCTGGTTTTGACGATGCACTTCACCCTTCGATTTGGAGGGCGAATTCGGAGTTCCTGTCGACTTGCCCGCGCGTTCTCGCTCACCATCGTCGACTTCCTTTTCAACCGACGCCAAGTACGAGGTGTAGTTTCCGAAATAGTTTTTGACACTGCCGTCACGGACTTCGATCACGCTCGAGGCCACACGCTGCATAAAGTGACGATCGTGACTGGTGAAGATGACCGTTCCCTTGTAGAGCTCCAACGCCTCTGCGAGCGCTTCCACCGTTTCGACATCCAGATGGTTGCCCGGTTCGTCGAGAACGAGCACATTTGCGGTTCCCAATAGCAGCCCGGCCATGCAGAGTCGCGCACGCTCTCCACCACTGAGCACCTTGATCTTCTTTCTGATGTGCTCGTCACGAAACAGCAGAGCGCCAGCCATGGCCAGTAGATCTTGTCGCGTCGTATCACTGTCCGACGTGTATTCCAAATGCTCGATAACGGTCAGCCGCTCATCCAGGCTGGTGTAGACATGCTGCGCATACGTTCCGACTTCGACTCCATATCCCCACTTCATGCTACCGCCCATTGGATCAAGTGAATGGACGAGCGTTCGCAACAGAGTTGTCTTACCCTGACCATTGTCACCGACAATCGCTGCTCGATCGCCATGTTCGATTTCGAGACTGATATCGTCGGCCACCACATGATCGGGATACCCGATCGCAAGCTTCTCACACCGGACGGCGGTTCCCTGACGAGGCTCGACTCGCGGCGCGCGAATGTGCACGACTGGCTCATCGACTTCCAGTTCCGTGGTTTGTAGTTTTTCTAATTGCTTTGCCTTACTGCGAGCCTGGCTGGCCGTCGACGCGTTTGCACGATTCTTCTCGATGAACCTTTGCAACTGTTTCTGCTTCGCGATCACCGTCGCATTGACGCGACGATCATGCTCCGAACGTTCCTCTCGATAAGTAAGAAACGGATCGATCTTGCCCGGATACATCGTCAGTTTCCCGCGTGACAACTCGAGTGTCTGCGAGCAAGTCGCGGAAAGAAACGCTCGATCGTGACTGACAATGAGGGCTGCCTTGTTGAACTGACGCAAAAAGTGCTCCAGGAGAATCTGCGTGCGTAGGTCAAGAAAGTTCGTTGGCTCGTCGAGCATCAACAAGTTCGGATCCTTCAGCAGCAATGCAGCCAACTTGACCCTGGTCTGCCAGCCTCCAGACAACGATTTGACCGGCCCTTCCAAGTATTCCCCTTTCAATTCGAATTGCCCGGCGACTTCGCCGCACCGCCAATCGGCCTCGCCGCTGTCGCGCATCAAGAAGTCGAGGGCGGATTCCCCAGGCAGAAACGGGTCATGCTGCCGTAGGTAGCCAATTCTCAGGGAGGGATGATGAACGACTTCCCCTTTCTCCAATTCCTCCTCACCAAGCAGCACCTTCAAGAGCGTCGACTTGCCGGCTCCGTTTCTCCCGATAAAACCCACCTTCACGTCGTCCACAAGCGACAACTCCGCACCGTCTAACAACAGTTGATCACCAAATCGTTTTTGTGCATCACGGATCTGTATCAGGACAGCCATTCAATCAGTCAGTCGGAAACAAAGGTCAATGGAAAGGGGGAATAGCGCTAGGTGAAATAGCGCGGACGCCAAGCCAGCTCGCGAGGCGAAACCGGCACAAACTTAACAAGGCCGAGGGCCACCACAAATCCCGGTCTATTCGCGAGCTCCTACCCGGCAAAGCATTCCGACGGCGTTCGCATCCTGTGATATCGCGAAACAGCGTTTTTCGCGTTGACAGCAGTCCCGACAGACTCGCCCCGAATCGGGCCGCCAGTCGAAGGGATTCGTCGGTCGCCGCCCCGAGAAACTCTCCGCCCGGAAAAGCCACGATCGCCGCCCCGAAAGTCCCTCACCGCGGGTACCGCATGGTGGGGCGATTCTCTAAATTGCGTGGCAGGGTTGCCATCCCAGTCGATACCTTCGATTCATGGCTCGGATGCCCCATTTGAAGGGCCCATTGGACCGGCCCGTTTGACCGGCATTTTTCCGGTCGCATCAATCGGCCCGCAATCAACCGGCACTACTGCCACCATGAATAGCTATAGCTTGGACTACATCGACGATTTGTACGTCCAATACCTTCGCGATCCGTCCAGCGTTTCGGAGACCTGGCGAACGTACTTCGAGCAGTTCCTGGTGGTCAACGACAGCGGCACAGGTCGCTCATCGTCGTCGGCACGGGGCGCAAATGGACGCGTTGATGAGGCCACGGCACAAGCTTTGTGGCTCTCGCGGATTCAAGACCGCGTCAACAACTTAGTTCGCGAGTACCGCGTGCGTGGTCACCTTGCGGCGGACCTCGACCCACTTGGTTTCGATCGGGACGATAGCCCCGAACTGAATCCGGATGTCTACGGCCTGAGCGAGGAGGACCTGAGCCGCCCTTTTGATGGCAGCTCGATCGAGAATGTTTTTGGCGACACCATCAGCGCGATTTTAACGCGGCTGCGGAATACCTATTGCCGCAGCATCGGCGCTCAATTCATGCATATCGATCGTCGTAACATTCGCGATTGGCTGCAGCGGCGAATGGAGACGACAGAGAACCGGCTCGAACTCTCGCACGACGTTCAGCGACGAATTTATGCTCGCCTTGCTGACGCCACGATTTTCGAGGAATTCGTCCGCCGCAAGTTCGTGGGAGCCAAGACATTCTCGCTGGAAGGTGCGGAAACCCTGATTCCAATGCTGGACCTCGCGCTCGAAAAAGCTTGCCAGCACAAAGTCAAAGAAGTTGTGATGGGAATGGCTCATCGCGGGCGGCTGAATGTGATGGCGAACATTCTGAAGAAACGCGCGATGAATATTTTCTGGTCCTTCGATGACCCCAATCCCGAAATGAATCGGGGTGGTGGGGACGTGCGATATCACCTCGGTTACAGCAGCGATTGGAAAACGGCATCCGGAGACAACCTGCACATCTCACTTTGCTTCAATCCGAGCCACTTGGAATTCGTCAACACAGTCACTCAGGGCCGCACACGCTGCAAGCAATACCGTCGTAAGGATCACCGTCACCAGGAAGTCATGACCATCCTGATTCACGGTGACGCCGCGTTCGCCGGCGAGGGTGTCGTGCAGGAAACGCTCAATTTGAGCGAGTTGAAGGGTTACCAAACCGGTGGCACTCTGCACATCGTGATCAACAACCAAGTGGGCTTCACCACCGAGCCGAAAGAGGGCCGCAGCACGACCTATGCGACGGACATCGCCAAAATGCTGCAAATCCCGATCTTCCATGTGAATGGAGAAGACCCGGAGGCCGTCGCTCAAGTCGTCTCGCTGGCGATGGACTTTCGTAAAGAATTTCAGCGTGATGTGGTCATCGACCTCTATGCGTTTCGCCGCTGGGGACACAATGAAGGTGACGAACCTCGATTCACGCAGCCACGGATGTATTCCGAGATTGATCGTCGCGCCAGCGTGCGCGAACAATATCTCGCTCGACTGCTGGAGCTCGGCAAAATCAGCCCCGAAGAGGCAGAGGAGATTCAGCAGGAGCGAACCGAAAAGCTGGAATCCGAATTTGAAGCCAGCAAGAACGAACCGTTTGTACCAGACACCCAAACACTTTCCGCAAGCTGGAGTGAATACTTTGGGGGTCACGAACCTCATGAAAAAACCGACACCGGCTACGATCAAGAAGAGCTTGCTGGGTTGATCGATTCACTGACCCGATTGCCTACAGATTTCTCTTCCAACAAGAAGCTCAAACGCCCGATGGCACTCCGCCGCGAGATGGCCGAGGGAACCCATCCGCTCGATTGGGCCAGCGCAGAGGCGGCTGCCTTCGCATCGTTGTTGGTGGACGGGCATCCCATTCGCATGACGGGCCAAGACTGCCAGCGCGGTACCTTCAGCCAGCGTCACGCGGTTCTGCACGACACAAAGAACGGCGATCCCTACACGCCGTTGGCCAATCTCAGCCCAGACCAAGCCACGCTGGAACTGTACAACAGCCCGCTCAGCGAGGCGGGTGTGCTCGGGTTTGAGTATGGCTACTCGTTGGATAGCCCAGACGGTTTGGTCGTATGGGAAGCACAGTTCGGCGACTTCTGGAACTGTGCTCAGGTGATCGTCGACCAGTTCATCGCAAGCGCCGAGGACAAGTGGAACCGGCTTAGCGGCTTGGTCATGCTTCTTCCCCATGGTTTCGAAGGCCAGGGCCCTGAGCACTGCAGTGCCCGTGTCGAGAGATTCCTTGCGATGGCGGCCGAACACAACATTCAGGTTTGCCAACCAACCACGCCGGCCCAGTACTTTCACTTGCTGCGGCGGCAAGTGATTCGCAAGTGGAAAAAGCCGCTGGTTGTGCTAACGCCCAAGAGTCTGCTGCGACATCCCAAAGTGGTCAGCCCATTGAAGATCGTTGCGCAAGAAGGGTTCAAGAAAATCCTGCCCGATCGCAAGGTTCGACTATCGACCGCGCGGCGCGTGATCATGTGTACGGGCAAGGTCTATTACGATTTGCTGGAAGCCCGCGACAACCGTGAAATCAAGCATGTACCGATCATCCGATTGGAACAGCTGTATCCGCTTAGCATCGAAGAAATCTTCGCAAACCTCGAAGAATTGCCCGAAGGAACCGAAGTAGTGTGGGCGCAAGA
>JBPCVD010000361.1:0-10051 GCA_051010815.1 Rubripirellula sp. | reverse complement strand
CGGTAGTGACGTGTTGCGTTTCCAGCTGAAAACCGTCGAGGACAATCTGCAATTTCGATGCCGGTCGAACGAGCTGAGGCCACAGTATTTTCGCTGCAGGCAAGCGGATGGAACGTACCTGTGGGAGTTGCGGATGGATCTGGCGAATGCGGCTCTCGGCAACGAATTCGTGGGTGCGTTTGAATCGATCTTGCCCTCCGATATGGCAGAGCAAATTGGAAACGCCGGGCGTTTTCGATTCACGATCGCGGACGACACTGGGCTTGCGCAGATCTGGATGCTGATGCCACATGGGAGAGCGTACGAACAATTCGAAATCTGGTCGTACCCGCTCGGTAAGCCCGAGTTGAGTGAACTGGTCGTGCCCGCGACGACCGTGGACCTGCCGATTGGATCGATCTCGACGTTCCAGCTAATCAATCCGAAAGGCGATCGACGTTACGAATGTCGATGGACCTGGAGCTCAGATACGGATGAGTAGCACGTCGGTGTGATGGTCACTGGTCTGCAATTGCAGTTTGCACGCCGAAGGTTTCTGCCAATTCGATCATCAGTCGCTCAGCAGGACTCAACTGAGCACGCTGTTCCAGAACACTTCGCGCAAGAGCGGGGTGATCCGTGATCAGGCCATCGACCCCGCGTCCGACCATGCTTGACATCGCGACGGCGTCATTGACCGTCCAGACGTAAACATCCTTGTCGCTTGCATGCGCTTGCCGGACGAAGCGTCGATCAACGAAGCCAGCGTTGACCGCCAGAAAGTCGGCTTCGATCGTTTTCAAGTCACCGGCCGCAACCGACATTAACAGCCCGGCTCTGCAGTCCGGACGCAGACGCTTCATCTTCTTAACGGCGTCCAATTTCAACGACATGTAGATCACATCGGAGGACATCTGTTGGGCTTCAACGATCTCGATGACGCGTTGTTCAAGTGATTGATCGTGCCCGTAGTATTTCAGTTCGATGTTGACGCCCACTTTGCCTTTGCATTCCGCCAGGACGTCATCGAGAGTCGGAACACGCTCGTCCTGAAAGGCCGGATCGAAACTGCTGCCGATGTCGATGGCTTCAAGATCACTTAGGTTCGCGTCCCAAATCTTTAAGTCGACACCGGCAAGTTTCATGAAGTCGCTGTCGTGAAAGACGACGATCTTCCCATCTGCGGTTTCCTGAACATCGATTTCAACCCAGTCCGCTTGGTCATCGATCGCTTGTCGAATGGCTGCCATGGTGTTTTCAGGTGCAGACGCGGAAGCCCCACGATGCGCGATGATTTCCACGTCATCGTTCAGCCGAACACTGCGAGCAGCGACTACGCCAACCATTGCGGCGATCAGGATGCCGACCAAACTGGCGACCAACACACGCTTCTTCGTGATCTGAAATCTTGCCGTGGCCTGGTCCGCGTCGACAATTTTTAGCTTCGTAGTGTCGATCTCTCCGTCACACGCGATCCTGCGGTAAGCTTCGAGCAACAGGGCGGCAAACGTCGTAGTGCTGAGCAAATTGATCAGCAAGTTCACCACGGTCCAGACGAGCAAGCTGATGCCAATCGCGACCACGAGCAAGCTGAGGGAGCCGCTCGACTGAGGTACAAGAAGTCGGCCGAAGTAGATGACAAGCGATGTCGTAAGCGAAGAAATCAGAAGTGTCGCGACGCCCCAAAAGACGATCACGGACAAAACCTTGCGACGATGCCCGCTCGCACGTGTTTGGCTTTCTTTCAACGCCAGTCGGGGCGGAATGTCTTCAAACAGAACCAATGGTAGAGCGAAGTACCAGCCTGAGAAGAGACGAAGCAGTACCGCACCCAGCAAGCAGGCGAGTACCACACCGATCGCCACGGCCACTTTGAACTCGTTTGGCTGCTCTTTCAAGTAATAGTTGATGTCGAACTCGGTCAGCAGCAGGAAATAGACTCCCGCCGCGACGGCAAGAAACGGCGCAGACACCATCACCGTCTTCAGGATCAGACGGCCGGTGACCTGACTCACTTGCCAAGCGTGTGCGGAAGCAAATTGCAGCGATTGGATGACACTGATCTTCTTGTCCGAGGGCGTCGCCAGAATTGCCAGCAGCGCGGCTTGCTCGAGCGCCACGATTCCTAGCCAAAGCGCGCCCACCAATATCAAACAGATCCAACCAATTGGGCCCAGCAAGAAATACAGGACGTCTTGATCCGCCAAGACGTTGTTGCCCGAGAGCCCAACAAACGCCTGAAACAAGATTGCGATCAGCGGAGTCAGCAGCACAAATGCAATGATCTTGTACAGGATGTCCGCAATGAACAGTTTTCGCCAGCGACGACGAAACGTATCAAGGGCCGCGCCAAAGATTTTCTTCATCCGGTTCCCGATCGCGACTATTCAGCGTCCGTTGATTCAGCGTCTGCTGATTCAGCCAAATCTGATTTCGTTTGCTCAACCTTCTTGGTGACCTCGTCGACCACACCTTCCACCTCTCGCTTCAAACGTCGCATCGTTTGGGCAACGATGACCATCGATATGCCAGTCACCAACAGGTCGACGCCGACCAAGATTCCGATTGCGGTCATGCCAGAGAGTGGCCACTGGCGAAAAATCAGATATCCCAGGCCTAAAGTGAGGATCCCGCTGAGCAGCAACGCGAGCCAACCCATCGCAGGGCGATAGTTGAAGGATGCGAAGATCTTCCACACACCCTCGATGACGAAGAATGCCGCCATGATCCAAGTAATCGCCTTCATGCCAATGATTGGTTCACTGACTAATCCAAGACCGCACACCAGTGAGATTACACCCAGCATCAGAGGCGGGAGTCGTCGCGACCAACCTTCCGAACGAAGCCCAGTGGCGATCTGTATCGCACCGGCCAATAACAGCATGATCCCGATCACCAACACGACCCATTCGCCGGCCACCGCCGGCGTCGCGATTGCCAACACACCCAGCACAATCAGCAAGATTCCCATTAGGAAGAGTGGAAGCGTGCTGGGCAGTTCTCGGTCGTTCATCGTCGGCTCACTGAGAGTGAATGGTGCTGCGCGGTGTGTCACGCCGACGCCTATCGTATCCGATGTCGACTAGCTCTTGGCGAACTCAAGTGGCGGTTCATCCTGAGTGTCGCCGAGCATGTAGAAATCGAGCTTCCCGTCGTTCATCAGAACTTGGGCAAGCATGACGCCGTCATCATTCATTTCCATTGCCAAGATCCCCTGGTCGTCGACACCCCAGACACCGGTGACTTCTTGTGACTGATCACCTTCGCTGTAGGTCCAGGCAAACGTCCCATCTTCCTTCAGGTCCATGTCGAACTGGCGATCCCCGCGTTTTGCCGACCATGATCCATCAAGCTGCGCCTTGGCGATCTCGGAAGTCGGTTTCGGAGGTACGACCTCCTTGGGTTGCTCAGGCAATTGGGCTTCAGGATCGACGCTCAGGAGCAATTGGATTGCAACGGGGTCGGTCGGTGTCAGTTGAATCAGCCGCTTGAGTTCCGTCGCGGCGGCATCGTCGTGACCCGCTGTGATGTACTGATAGGAGAGGATGAGTAGCCCCGCATTGTCGTCCGGATGATCGCCGACATAGCCTTCCAAAGCGCGAAGCTGCGTGGTGTAAGTCTCGACGTCTGGATACAACCCGATTAGCGTTGTCCAATCCCAACCGGGGCCCACGCTCAATACCGCGTAAAGGGTCGCCGCCGAGTCTTGGTATTCGCCCATGGCGAACAGCGTCAACGCACGGAACTCGTGGATCACGGCATCGTTCGGATTGTCGCGCAACGCTTCGTTGGTCGACTCCAGCGCGCCGGTGTAGTCACCGGCGTAAAACTCCTGACGGGCTTCATCAAAAGCGGTCAAGGAAACCTCCGGAATCGATTCCGGAGGGAGATCCATGGGGTTGCCGGCAAAGGAGGACTCACCCGGTGCCATCATGATGGGCTGAGAGTAGTCGTAAATGCTGTTGTCGACGTAAACGGTGTTGGAGGTCACGTACGGGTTGTAGTAGCTGTTGTAGCCAAAGGCCCAACCGCAGCGATTGATTCCCCACGTTGTCACGCCAAAGGCAGTTAAAGCGGGATAGCGATTCCACCAATATCCCCAACAAGATGGCGGTCGCCATGGGCGATGCCAGCAGCCGTTGTGCCAGCCGTGGTGATGGTGATAGTGGCGGTTGTACCAGTTGTTCCAGCCATAGCCGGGACGCCCATAGCCGGGACGACCCGGGCGATAGCCAAGTCGATCATTCACCCAGTCTCGGCGATCGTTGAAGCTAGGGCGGCTCGGCAAAGTCCCAGGCCGATTACCGGGACGGCCAGGACGGTCGCCGATGCCAGGTCGATCCCCAGGACGGCCAGGTCGGTCACCGATTCCAGGTCTGTCGCCGATTCCAGGTCGGTCGCCAGGCCGATCACCGATTCCGGGTCTGTCACCAGGACGACCAGGTCGGTCACCGATTCCAGGTCGGTCACCAGGACGATCGCCGATTCCGGGTCTATCACCCAAGCCGGGCAAGGTGGGGCGTTGGGACGGGCGATCGAGGCCCGGTCGATCGCCGGGGCGGCCCGGGCGGTCACCGGTGCCGGGACGATCTCCCGGGCGGATGGATGGAAGTGTCGACGGCCGATCGCCCGGCAGAGAGGGGCGTGTCGAAGGAATCGACGGTCGGGTCGAAGGAATGGAAGGTCTTGTGGACGGCAGCGACGGTCGCGTGGAAGGATTCGACGGCCGCGTCGATGGCAGTGACGGTCGTGTCGAAGGGATCGACGGTCGCGTGGAAGGATTCGATGGCAGTGACGGCCGCGTCGAAGGGATCGACGGCCGCGTGGATGGCAGTGACGGCCGCGAGGATGGAATGGAGGGTCGCGTCGAAGGTCGCGAGGACGGAATGGAGGGTCGCGTCGAAGGTCGCGTCGAAGGTCGCGAAGAGGGGTAAGAGGGTCGAGTCGACGGCATCGACGGTCGGGTGGACGGCATCGACGGCCGAGACACGGACGGCCGACTCGTGCTGGGGCGCGAAGGTCGACTGAAGCTTGGAGTCGAGGGGCGACTCATGCTTGGCCGACTGCTGGGCCGACTCATACTGGGCCGACTCATGCTGGGTCGACTCATCGACCGTCCCATCGATCGGCCACCCCCGCCACGGGAGCCCCCGCCACGGGAGCCTCCGCCACCACGTCCACGAGCGTGCACTTCCGCGATCGGTAGCATCAGTAGTGATGCAATCAATAGGAAAAGGGAGGCTTTCTTATTCATCGGTCATATCTCAATGGGGGCGCGGCGCGCGTTGAAAATCATTCAGAGTCGTCGGCGGGAGCGGGCGGTCGTTTGACCATGGTGACTGGATCCATGTCACCCTGAACATCGCCACCGACAATCAAACTGCGATATTGCCATGTGACCATCTCGGAGTCGATCACATCGTAGACGGATGTCGCTGTGACCGTGTCACCACCCGCGGTCACGCCAGCCGAAGTTAGCAGCCACTGCTCACCGTTCTTTGTCCACAATCCGTTAAAGAAACCGCCCTCGGAGTCGAAGGTCCAGGAACGCAACTTCTTAAGTGCTGGATCCCAGCCCACCCTTTGCACGCCATTCATTTCGCGGCCGTCGTGGGTGCGAACCGTAAACCGACGCAACAAATAATTGCCGTCCTCGGACCACTCGCAGCTGGTGTGCACGACGGAGTCATTGTTCTCGTTCACCCAGTTTCCGATCAGCCATGTCAGCTGCAGCAGTTGTTCCTGGCGGCCTGTCGCTTGTCGGGGAAAGTCCTTGAGCGAGTTGATGCGCCAGACATTGTCACTTCCTCGTGTGTGAAGGGCGACGTACCGACTCTGGCTACGGGCTTCACCAGGATTTTCAAAAGTGAATACCTGTCCTTCTTCCATCGCAACCGTGTCGGTGATCATTCGAACTCGTTCAATGATGATTTCGTCGACCCGTGCATCGGGCGAGGTGTCGAAGACTCCTTGGAACATGGCAACGATGGCTTCGCGACCCTCGGTCCGCTCACCGAATTCGTCGTAAAACTCAGCGTCCTCCGTGAAGAGCTCCCCGATGCCTGATGAGTCACCCTTGGCGTAAGCGTCGACAAAACTTTGGGCGCTGTCCCAAAACGGCTTCTCCCGCTCTGGGATTTTGAAAGGCAATTCGGCTGAATCTGCCGCGACAACGCCGCTTGTCGCCGGCGGCTCCTGGGCCTGGGCGGAGGCGATCAGAAGGGCTGCCATGGTGAGGCCTGGCAGCAACGCAACAGCTTTCATTTTCATAGATTTTCTTCCACCGTTAAAATCGTCCAGGGAGCCCGCGTGTCGTGGAGAAGTGAGTGGTTAGCCAACGTGAACCGCGAGGTGAGTCGTTGACGACAAGGTTGTCAGTTTGAACTCGAGGGGTGAATGACCCCGTGAAACGACGTTCCAATTGTATCAGCATCCGTCAGCAAGAGGCCAACGACTTGGGATGCGACCCGGGATTCTCGAGGCCAGTTGAGGGCCGAATCGCGTCTCCGGGCGTCCCGACGTTGGATGGGGGATCGCTTGCGAGGAGCGACCCGCGGTCGATGGGGATTTGCGAATGGCCCCGGGCTTTGCGAATGGCCCCGGGCTTTGCGAATGGCCCCGGGCTTTGCGAATGGCCCGGGCAAATTCAGCCTTCGTGTCAAGCGGCGTCCTGCGGTTTACTAATCATGCGATAGATGACTGCGCCTAAGACGGCACCTGCGATCGGCGCCACCCAAAACAACCAAAGCTGCATCAGCGGCGTACCGCCAACAAACAGAGCAGGTCCGGTGCTACGCGCTGGATTGACTGACAGGTTCGTGACCGGAATTCCGACCAAATGTATCAATGTCAGACCAAGACCGATGGCAATCGGCGCCAAGCCCGCCGGAGCACGTTCATCGGTGGCGCCTAAGATGATGATCAGGAAGAAGGCGGTCAGAACGACCTCGGCAATGGCAGCTGCTACCATCGAGTAACCATCGGGCGAGAATGGGCCATAGCCATTGGTCGCAAACGCCCCCGCGTCCGCGTTGTTGATCGCGAACCCCGCTTTGCCGGAAGCGATCATGTAAAGCACCCCCGCCGCCGCAATGGCCCCGACCACTTGAGCGATAATGTAGGGAGCGAGTTCACTCGCCTTGAAGCGGCCACCGACCGTCAGCCCAATGCTGACGGCAGGATTCAGGTGGCAGCCGGAGATGTGTCCGATCGCAAAGGCCATGGTCATCACGGTCAACCCGAACGCGAGTGCAACGCCCACGAAGCCGATTCCCATGTTGATCGGCGTATCACCTTGCGTGGCAAAGACCTTTGCGGCCAGCACTGCGCTTCCGCAGCCGCCGAATACGAGCCAGAAAGTGCCGAAGAATTCCGCCAACGCTTTAGAAGTCATGCTGCTTTGCATCGATGTTCACGCGTGTTGTTGAAAGTGAAAAGAGATGGGTTGGAAAATGTCACTGCGGATGAGGGAGCAGGACAACCTTGATTCTGTCGGGCATCCAGACGATCACGATACGACTGGTTGCTAATTCAAAAACGCTGCGGTCTCATTCCTCCGCCTGAGAAGCTTCGTCTGCGGGTGGCTCCACCAAAACGGTATCGCGAAGCATTATCTGGGCATGCCGCGAGGCGTCGATTGATTCGCCCAGGATACGAGCGGACTCTTGCGGCGCGTGAAATCCAGACGAGTTCTCCGCCTCGACCCAGTCGACGAAGAAGCTTGCTTTGCGTTGCAACTCTTGAACGTCTTTCAGTTGTTGATCGCTGTAGCCCTTTTGCTTGGCAGATTTAATGTCGTCGATCAGTTCGACGAGAGCGTCCAATGCCTTCTCCGTCAAATCGTGGTTCCGTTTCTGAATCGACTCGACTCGCGCCAGGATCTCTGCTTCAGGCCGTTTGTGGCAGGTTTGGCAGGCGTTGTTAATATTCAGCAGCGGGCTTCGGACATGATGATCACTGATCTTGGTCGCTCCCACGCGTTTGTAGGGCATGTGACAGTCTGAGCAGGAGACGCCAGCCTTGGAATGAGCGCCCTGTGACCACATTTCGAATTCAGGATGCTGTGCTTTCAACATCGGGGCGCCTGTATCGGCGTGCGTCCAATCAGTGAAGTCGATTTCGTCGTAGTAGTCCAATGCTTGTTCGACACGAATTCCCTTGTGCCAAGGGAAAGTGAGACGCTTTTTCTCGCCAGCAAAGTAGTACTCGACGTGACACTGTGCACAGACGAAGGATCGCATCTCCTGTCGCGTCGCCATGGTGTTGACGTCGTAGTTTTCGATTCCCTGAGATGCCTTGTAGGCTGCCATTCCCTCTGCGAACGCTGGACGAGTGATGCGTAAGGCCATCGTCGTTGCGTCATGGCAGTCGATGCACGCGACCGGATGCGCGACCTTGTCCGCAGCATCATGGTAGGGCATCTGATTGAGCGCCTCGAATCCCGCCACGATATCCCCGTCGCCCAAGTCCTTCATGGTCGTGTAAACCGAGGCGTGACAATGCAGGCAAGTACCAGGTTGCGGTACCGATTGGCGTTCGGTGTAGAGTTGATCGTCAAGCATGTAAGCATGGCCGCGAGCCTGACGAAAGTCTTTTGCGAAGGCGTATCCTGCCCACATCCGTTTGAGTTGCGGAATGTATTCGAGCTTACTGGCCGATGTGATTGACCGCGGGTCGTCATCGGTAGGTTCGCGCGGAATGGCTTCACTTCCCCCGAACCGAGTCCGTTCCATGTCGACCGTCTTCATGTAGTCGTCGTATTGGAGCGGGAAATTCTTCCCCCAGACTTCGGGGTCATCTTCATCATCGGTGAGTGACACAACATTGAAGAACGGAGTCTTCGCCTCTTGTTTCCGTTCAAAGATGTTCAGCAACATCCCGGCAGCAAAGAAACTTGCGAAGCCAGCCAGTACGGTGAGTACAAGTGGGAGTCGGCTCTTCTTTTCTGTCGCGTCGTTTTCTACGCTCATGATTGTGTTGGGTCGGTGAGATAGGAATGACTAACGGGAATGTCCGACTTCGTTGTGACATCGGATGCAAGACATGCGGTCGGCTAAGTTTGTTTCCGACTCGATGTCAATGCTATGGACAACTGCCTCATGGCAATGCCGGCATGCTTGTTCAGTAACCGATCGGTTGTAGTCGTTGATCAGAATCTGATCAGGAAAGTTGTTCGTCGTGAACGCAAGGCTGTGGAAGAACCCGTTGCGGGCCTTGCAGTAATACTTGTTCACGAAAGAGTCGTGAGGTGCGTGACAATCGTTGCACGTCGCGACGGACTTGTGGGATGATTTGTTCCAGGCGTCATAGTGACCCTGCATGACGTGACAGTTCGCACAAGCAGCCGGGTCGTTCGTGAGGTACGACGAACCATCTGCGTAGTGGAAGGTGTACGTGCCGATCCCGGCTGCCGCACCGATCGCACACCATAGCAAGACGCCGCCGAGGCCGAGCGCCGTCCATTTTCGTCGTCGATTTGAGGAAGTGTTCACGTGTTGAGCCGAAGAGAGAAGATCGACGCTAAGACGTGAGCGTAACACTGCGGCAAGGCAGATCCAAGTCACCCGAGCACCGGAAGGCCACAAGAATTCGACTGTTCACAAACTGCAGGCGTCAGCCAAGCACGTTTGCAGGCGAAGATGTTCCCGTTGTAGGTCGCCAATGGTGCCCTCGCGGGGCAGCTATCGCGGAGATTCCCGCGATGAAAGAGACGCCGCTATTCTGCCGACTGCACCTCAGCGTTCGCCTCGAGCTTCAAATATTCCCGCGGTGCGAAACGGTAGGACGCACAAGCTCGCCAATCGATGCGTCGCGATGCACGCAAAATCCTTTGCTCATGCAGCCTGCTGCTGCGAGCGATGGACTGGCGGAGATGCCTCGGCGGAATCGTGACTCCGCTCGAGTTGATACAGCGTTCGTTCGATTCTCTGACGAAAATGTTCGTCCGTCTCGCCTTTGGCTGCCTCGATTGGCTCGGCGAAATAGGCATCGATGCGACAAAAAGGTTTGGGGATCTGAAGGCGATCCCAGGCGCCGCTCAAAATCCACCTTCGGCTCGGGATCGGCGCCAAGC
>JBPCVD010000360.1:0-2576 GCA_051010815.1 Rubripirellula sp. | reverse complement strand
GGGACAGGCACCACGCTTACGTTCTTGATTCGAGCGTTGGCAGGCCCGATCAATCCCCCGGTGCAATGACTTGCGACCCAGTGCCACCACCCGGGCCACCAAAAGATCCCCCGTGTCGCGGCACCCTAGAATCGCAATGATTCGATCCGAAGTAGCCCTTTCGAAGCCACGCTTGAAGGCGCCGCACAAGGTGACTGTCTGTACCGGACGAATCACGTTGTGCAGCGAACAC
This sequence comes from Rubripirellula sp., assembly GCA_051010815.1. GTDB lineage: Bacteria > Planctomycetota > Planctomycetia > Pirellulales > Pirellulaceae > Rubripirellula. Next base: position 2,344 of record JBPCVD010000360.1, on the reverse strand, counting down.
TTTCCGCCGCGGTGAAGGCGTTATCGCTCCCTTTGCACTCACGCCTACAGTCTCGCACAAGCACGGGATGCATTAGCTCAAAGAGGGTGGAGCTGAATCTGCCAACGGACTCAGGTAGAGCGTCTCGGCGTGGTGCCGATTTGGCTTGGGTCGCAGCAAGGCGGCGGCGACTTCCAGGAGATCGCGACGACTGACCTGACCCACGAGTTTGCCTCCGTCCACGATGGGCAGACGTCGGTAGGGTGAATTCAAGAACATCATCGCAATGCTGAGCATGTCGGTGTTGGGGCACGTCGTTAACGCCTCGCTATCCATGTAGTCGCCAACCACGCTCTTAACGCCGGACTCGTGTAAACGCGGATCGCACTCACCACGCTTAGAACGCTCGAGCACCTCTTTCGCCATTCGATGCTCCGCACGCAAGACGTCCCGTCGACTCACCTGACCAGCAAGTTTTTCGCCATGCAAGACAGGCAAACGCCGGTAGGGCGTTTCCTGAAACTTATGGGCGACATCCAGCAAGGTATCTTCGTCTTCAATGATGCGGTTGCGATCCAAGTTCATGTAGTTCGCCACGTTCGTGCCTGGCAACTGATCATGCACAGCAGAAACCAAGACTCGCATCGCCGTCTTCTCAGAGAAGATACCTCGATACTTGCCCTCGTCATCCACAACCGGCGCCCCTGAAATCCGCCGTCCCAAGATATGGTCAATCGCGTCAAACACATCGATTTGCGGCGACAAGGTCACCAGTTCGCACTTCATGAATTCGCGAACGTGCGGCACATGAACTCCACATTCACACGCAACCTCGACGGTCTGTGTCATCGCGTTCATGCAACACTTCTCGCTGAAGACACCGAGAAACTGAAGGTCATCGTCGACGACCGGAGCGCCCGAAATGTTTTCTTTCAACAACCTCGCAACGCCATCCAGAACATTGGTGTCTGCTGCGAGCGTCGTCAACTTGCGCCGCATGAAATCCTGAGCGGTTTTCACTTCGGTCATGAACAACTCCTTCAACGTTGGAATGAATCTTCGTGCAGCCGACGCGGCGTACTAGAAGTCCAACCTAGGAGCCGTGCAAACGCGAGTCAAACTTTTTCTGTAACACGTTGACGGACGATCAGTTTGTGAAAAAATGCGCAAGCTACTTATCGCGTTTTTTCAACCGCGACTCGTACTCCCACCGTGTGCGCCATTGATCGAAGTATGGCCGGTAGTCATCAACGTCTGTCCAGAACCTCGGCTCCGGTTCACGGGGATCGACTTTTCCTTCTGGGTAATCTTCACCTGCGAAACTCGCATCGACGGTCTCGCTCCAGGCCATCAGTTCTCGCTGCATCCGTGCCAACACTTCTGGTTGCTCGCTGGCCAAGTCATGCTGCTCGTTCGGGTCTTTGATCAGGTCGTACAACTCGAACTTGCCGCGTGGCAACTTGTTGGTCAACAACTTCATGTCGTTGTCGACCCAGGCAGCGCGACCCGTATGGCGGAAAGGGATCGGCTTTTCGCGTGGCCCAAGCTCTTCGCTCAGCAACGCGACCAAACTCAGCCCATCCAATGGCCGCGTTGGATCGGGATGTTGAATCGAAGTGATTTCCAACAAGGTTGGCATGATGTCTAGCACGCTCGCTGGATAGTGGGTGATGCGAGGTTGGACGATGCGTTGTGGCCACTCCATGATCGCGGGCACACGCAGACCGCCCTCGTAAATGGTGCCTTTGTTTCCGCGTAGCCCACCGACTGTCTCAGGGGTAATCTTCGGCAAACCGCCATTGTCGCTGCAAAACCACAACAAGGTCTCGTCGGCGATCCCAAGTTTGCGCAAGCCAGCGCGAAGCGTACCGAGACTTCGATCCATCGCGACGAGTTCGCCATAATGTTGTCGTGATGACTCATCGAGATCTTGAAATTCGGCCAAATCCTGCTCGGAAGCCTTGAACGGACTGTGCGGAGTTCCGTACCAGATCACGGTGAAGGTTGGAGACTGTTTCGCATGACGCGTCAGAAACTTCAGCGCCTGGTCGACCACAATTTCGGATGAGTCGCCCTCGAACTCTTCGAAATCCCCTTGCCGACTAAGAATGGGATCACGGTCAAAGAAGTTCGTGACCGACAGCCAGTCTTGAAAACCAAACTCGCCGGGGTTGTGATCGTCCGACCGAAGAATGGGGACGCCCGGCCCGCGCAGCGCGTTGAGGTGCCACTTGCCGAAGTGCCCCGTTCGGTAACCCGCAGCACGCAAGATCGCGGCAAGTGTGATCTCCTGGCGTCGGAGCGCGTAACCGTGACTCTGCACACCAGTGCGGTCATTCGCTCGCCCCGTCAAAACACTTGCGCG
>JBPCVD010000359.1:0-4826 GCA_051010815.1 Rubripirellula sp. | reverse complement strand
GCTTCACGTTGCCCGCATCGCCTCCCCAGGGTCGCGACCAACCGATCAGTTTTTCGCGAGTTCTGGGATTGGACGCCGTCAGTCTCTTCAAGAACCCGAACTACTCCATCTTCGCTCTCTGCTCATTCTTGATTTGCATTCCGCTCGCCTTCTACTACGCACGTACCAATGAGTTCGTGTCCAACATGGCGTTCGGTGACAGCAGCGCGGGCGTCATGGCGTTGGGGCAAGTCAGCGAGATATTTTTCATGGCGTTGGTACCCTTCTTCTTGTTGAGACTTGGGGTGAAATGGATGCTGCTGGTGGGCATGTTGGCTTGGGCATTGCGTTACGCACTCTTCGGGCTGATGCCATCCTCTCCGGCGATGCTCGTCGCGGGAATTGTGCTTCACGGTATCTGCTACGACTTCTTTTTCGTCACAGGCCAGCTCTACACGGATCGTGTCGCTCCGAAATCTGTTCGCACCAGCGCTCAGGCGTTGCTCGGTTTGCTGACGTACGGTGCCGGGATGCTTGTCGGAAATTATGTCCTCGGTTACTGGGGAGACCGCATTGAGCTCGATCCGACCACCAAGGAGGGATGGATGGCAGATGCTCGACAGTTCTGGTTGATGCCAGCAGGACTAGCCGCTGCCGTCGCCGTGCTGTTCTTCGTGGCCTTCTGGGACAAGTCGAGCGCAGCCAAAGGAGGCATGGAGGAAGATTCCACAGACGAGCCTACGGGCGACGCGGTCGGCGAACCTGCCTAATCCGCCGTGGGAGATCACCTGCGATCGAGCGACCCTGCAACAGCACGGTTTTAGCTTCGGCGACCGAACAGTTCACGTCGAGCTCGCGTTGCAATAAAACGCGAGTCCATCTCCGCTATGCCGCGCGGGCGAACTGGATCAGCGCATCGGTTGGCGTGTTTTCTTGAAGCAGGCGACAAAGTGATTCGGGCGCAACCATCGCTTTCGTGATGCTGGACCAACATTGAATTGTCTCCAGCATCAGAGGACTTCCGAGTTCGTCGAAAAAGGCGAGCCAGGAGCGATTGGGATCGTATCCTAGTCCTCCTTGCATCGCCAAATCGAACTCTTGATGCGACGCGACGATACCCTCCTTGTAGGCGATCGCCGCTTCGATCCACATCAGAATCGATAGCACGTGCATCACCTCGGCCTGATCTAGAACCATTTCAACACGTCGATAGCTTTCGCTGAACGCGATAGTCTGCGATGCCAGGTCGGCGGAACGTTGACCGTCCACATAGTCGTACAGACCGCTTCCGGCGGCCCGACCCAAGCGTCGCTTTTTCACCATCGCCACGAGCATGGGTGCTGGATCCAAACGGCTCGGAAACGCCTGCCAATACGCTCGGCCTGCGTCGAACATCGTTCCGGTTCCAATCCAATCAATCAACTCGAGAGGCGACATTGGCATTCCGTAGGCCTTCGCCGCGCGTTCGATCTTCTCCGCCGAATTTCCTCGACAGAGCATCAACATGGCTTCGTTCAGGTACGGCGAGAGGAGCCGATTGACGACGAATCCCGGGCCGTCACCCACGACCAAGGGCGACTTCCCAAGACACCTCGCGTGAGTCGCCGCTTGATCCAACGTGGCTTCCGACGTCAGATCGCCAGCAATCACCTCCATGGCCGATCGGTTGTAGACCGGCATGAAGAAGTGCATGCCGCAGAAACGCTCAGGACGCGCGAGTTTCTCGGCTATCCTGCTGATCCGAAGCGTCGATGTATTGCTGCAAAGAATCGCGTCATCCCCGAATACCTGCTCAGCCTCGGCAAAAAATGCCTGCTTGATGTCGAGCTTCTCGAGGATCGATTCGATGACCACGGGTGACTTTCGTTTCGCGGCATCGGCTTGGCAATGCAACTTGATCATCGGCAACGAATCGGAGATCGAGGTCACATTCGAAATCGACCATGCGTTGCTATCCAACTGCAACTCGGCGACCGACTCTCGGAGGGACGCTTCGTTCAGATCAAGAATGCAAACCGAAACGCCCGCATCCACGTGGGCCCTAAGAATCGCGCGACCCACGACACCAGTCCCCACCAGGAAGACTTGGGCGGAAGCGTCGGTTGAATTTCCAGACATGAATGCTCGAGTACGGGTTGAGTCTCAGGCGACCGACGCAATCGGTTCGTGCCGCAGAGCAGTGACGTCGATCTCTTCGTTAGCCGTTTCCATGACCGACAACGGAGTATCCCCATAGAAGGCAGCCCAGCCGGTGTACGTGCTGGGTGGTCCGAACATGAGATCCGTTTCCGCTAAGGCGTACATGTCCTCAATGATATGCCCTGGCCCAGGGGTCACACTCAATCCATCGAAATCGTCGGCAGCAAACTTCGCGTTGCCGCAGACAAGAAAGGAAACCCGTTTGCCCGGAAATTGATCAGCGATGTTTCGCATCGCATCCGAGTACTCTTTCAATGAATAGAAGTAGCGTCCATTCATGAATGTCGCGTAGTCGCCATGCCGGATGTGCACACCCACCACAAGGTCCGACTCGCGTCTTAGCCTTCCCATCAACCGGTCGATCGACTGACGATGAGTCTCAGCAACGCGGAAATGCGTACGCACCGACGCGGCATGTTTCTTCAAAAGTCGTTCGCTGCGGAACAGCCAACCAGAAGCCAACACAGGTCGTTTTCCACCTGCAGCCGCGCTGAATTCATCGCTTCCCAAATCGCAGGTCTCGTCGCCTCGCAAGCGAATGATGCGAAACGGAAACTCTTTCAGGCCAAGCGTCGACATCGTTTTCGCACTCAGATAGACCGACTTCGATAACGCTTTGCGTCGCAGTGCAGCGGGCTGTGCCGCGGAGACCGACTCTCGAAGCGGATAGCGACACCACAGGTCGCCGGCGGTCGCGGGAAAGAGATCTGCGTACTCTGAGAAACAGGGGTTCACAACCGAGACGCCATACTCTTGAGCCGCGGCGATGAAGTGCGCATAGAGGAACAGCCGATTTCCGAGCTGGCCATAGTTACGCGCGATCACGATCATCGATTTCATCCTTGAGTTCAATGGTCCAGACGAAAGCTAGTGGTGGTCGCCAGTTTGGACAAGATCGTTTTACCGTCTGAGAATCCCGTGTCTCTCAAACGCCGATATTCCGCCCAAAAACAACCGTTTTTCTGATTGCTAGCAAATCGGAAACAGGATTCAGTCTCGCGTCGCGTCCGGCATACGATCGAGGTGCAGCTTCGGCAAATTCAGCGTCGGATTGGCAACATCGCCGGGGCCAAGCAGCTTCGCCGCCGCAGCTTGCGTCGCCACCCGAGCATCACGGTCGGGAAAACCAAGACTGTGATCGCGAAAGACGAGCGTCGGGTCGGCCTGCAAATCTCGGTAACCGACTTGCCGAGGATCGATGCCTCGTTGGTGCAGCAGCAACGCCAACGCCACGTCCCGTACTTGCGTGCGAATCTTGACTTTTCTGGACGCGATGAGTTGCCATACATGCGCGGTCCGGCTGTCGTGCAGACGAGCCATCGCTTGCCGCTCCAGGTCACTTCGCCCAAGCGCGGATGCCGCCAACAACGCGGTCACTTCCGTAGAGGCTGGCGCCGTCCTGTCCTGCAGCACGTGGGCACAGATCTCTGTAGCCGTTTCGAAACAACCGTAGCGCATCGCGATCAACAACCGATCCCGTTGAGCGTTGCGTTGTTCATGATCGCGAAGCCAGTGATCAATCAATCGCTTCAGGACGCGTGCGTCAGTCCGGTCCGCCACACTGGGCCCCATCGGTGAACTACTCAGAGCAGTTCCGAGCCGAAAGTTGAACCTTGTCGTTTTCTCTTCACATGAGTCCGTCTCGGACAACAACAAGAGTGCCCATCCGGCGGTATCGTCTGCTGTCATTCGCCATGGATCAAAGTGCCGCATCGCAGATGGCCGTTCGCCCTGGCATCCATCCTGGTCGAGCATCGCCAAAGTATCTTGATGCCGCTGCGGTAGTCTTTTGAAAAAGCGGCGTGCATCCATGTCTTCGCCGGCGATCCTGGAAAACATGGACCATCCTGCGATGTCAATGCTGCTGGCGGGACAACGTGGATTCAACAGCTTCTCAAGCTGCTGATCACGGCGAGCGAGTTCGATTTCATCCAGCAACCGGCGTGAAGCGACACGCACCTCCATCGAATCATGAAGCAAGCCTTGGCGGAGCGCGGTTTCAACGCCCTGCGTCTCCGAAGTTCCCTCCTCGCGTCCGCGTTGCCTCAACAACCTTGCCGCAGTCTCTCGGGTCTGGAAGAGTTCGTGGTCCAGCAGCTCAACAAGCTGTGACGGTTGCTCGACGGCACGTGTCTGAGCCTTCGCGCCGCCAGAGAGAATCAGCGCACTCCAAGCGACCAACGCAAGTCGATAGTGCGAGCTGACACGCATCAAAGGCATCTCTCTTCGCCGGGTCCGACGGAACCGCACGGCAGAAAAAGAGGACGAGACACGCGCGGAAGTCCGATGGGCAATCTAACCCGAATGTCGACTTTCTCGATCGCATTCTCGTTCGATCAGGGGCAGAGACTTATCTTCAGAAACGGTTAAACTGCACCACCGTTACAAACCGTACGCCCGTCGCCCCAGAATGGAGTCCATTACCACGCCATGCAGATCATCTGTTTTGAGGACGAGCGCGTCGAGCAACTAAGACCCATCACGCAAGCCCGACCGGCCTATGCCATCACCAGTGCCAGCTTCCGCCTGCTCGACTGGCTGAAGCTTGTCCCCGGTTCTCTTTCGGGATCGGTGCGCTCCTACCTGCGAGTCATTCAGGAACTCGACCACGGCATTCACCAACTCGATCAGATCGAGCAACTGAACGA
>JBPCVD010000358.1:0-10702 GCA_051010815.1 Rubripirellula sp. | reverse complement strand
GCAGTGTCCGAGTCTTTAAAGTCAAGTCGGGACTTCAGATTAGCCCGACGTTTGACGACAAGGGCCGCGTTGAATTCGCCACCTTTTCACCTGATTGCAAATGGTTAGCCATTTGCGGTCGTGACCATCACGCCATGATCATTGACACGAAGACGTGGCAGCAGACGGGATCGGACCTGAATCACTCTGGCGGCGTCGTCAGTGCTAGTTTCTCCCCAGACAGCCAGTTCGTGCTGACGGGCGCGCGAGACGGTACCGCGAAGATCTGGGCGGTCTCCGACTGCAGACAGGTGGGCTCCACCATGAGCGTGGGGCGTGGCTTGATTCGCGCCTCTTACAGTCCGTGCGGTCGCTTTATCGCGACGGCCGGAGGCAGAACCGCGCAGCTTTGGGATGCTCGAGATGGAAAGTCACTTGGTGCTCCTCTGAAGCACACCGATTGGGTCAACTACGCGATATTCAGCACCGATTCAAAGTATTTGCTGAGTGGCACCGATCAGGACGCCACGCTTTGGAAAATCCCGACTCCCTACGCATGCCCAGCGGAAGAGCTCATCAATCTCGCTCATCTCGTTTCTGGTCACCGCAACACGGCACGCGAGGCACTGGTACCGCTAACCCCTACGGAATTCAAGCATTTGCTTCAAAACGTGAACGTGGATGGCGATCTGCGTTCGCCGCCTCCCTAGGCGTTGTCGACAGGGTGTGATGCATGGCAACGCCGGCAACCCTCGCGGTCCGATGAACGCGGGTTCGAGTCGCGATGCGATCTTCTGTCCTCTCGAACGAGCAGTCGTTTTTTTCGTTCAGCGCTCTGACCCTGCAACTTTCGGCGACGGAACGTTCAATCCTCGCGGCGCTGCGACACCAGCCACTCGTAGAAGTCCGGATTATCGTAAGTTTCCGTCCAGGAGTCGTGTCCCGCCTCGGGATAGATCGTGAACTTTGGATCGCCACCAGCCGCCTTCATTGATTCCACCATCGCCTCCGACGCTGAAAGTGGCACGACCGAGTCCTTGCCACCATGAAACACCCACGTGGGAAGGTCAGAGAATCGACGCGCGGTTCGGGGGTCGCCTCCTCCGCAAATCGGAGCGATCGCCGCGAACCGCTCCGGACTCTGAGCCGCCAGCGCCCACGTTCCATAGCCGCCCATGCTGAGCCCGGTCACGTAAATGCGATTCTGATCCAAGCGCGGTGTCGTCGCCAACACCTCGTCGAGAAGCGTGTTGAGCTGCCACGGTTCCCATCGTTTGCCGGAGGGACACTGAGGTGCGATCATCACGAACGGCAACTGTTTGCCCTGCTCTGCCAACTTGGGCGGACCGTGTTTCTTGACCAGGTCCAAATTGTCGCCACGTTCACCCGCACCATGCAAGAACAACACGAGCGGCCAATCCTCTTGGTCCTCAAAGTTTGGCGGAGAGTACATCAAGTACTCCAACTTCACAGGCACCTGGATGTCCAGACTTTTTTCCGAAAGCGACCCTTTTGAATCTTGGGCCGAAGCGGGTAGGACCAGCAGCAACAAAAACGGAGTCGCCACAAGAAACGAACGGAAGGCGGGAAGACGCATTGGATATACCTCAAAGTGGATAGCGATTCGCGGCATTGTACCGATTCCATCTGCCACGAGGTCCGTCGGACGGCTGCTGAGGAATTCGCACGCCGAAGACTCCCGTCACAGCAGCTGACTACGAGAATCGGCAAGCTCGTGCGATCGCATCCCTCAAAGCTTGCGGCTCGTCTGTTCCCACTCGGCACTGCCGCCCGTTTCGCAGTTCGATCTGCACAGCATCGAAACCGGCGATGTTGTACAGAAACCCGCGTCCGTACCATTTGATACCCCAACCGTGGTACCACCGAGTTTGCACGATCGAAAGGTCAGCAATGTCGTCAAGCAAAATGGACTTGTTGATCATGCCAGCGCCAAACGACACACAGACCAATTCCGATGTCACCTGGACATTCAAGCTTCGGAATACCAATGCCAACCCGCCCAGCAGAGCGGTGACACCCACGAATAGTGCGGCCGTCCAAGGCTCTTCATTGACGAACATGGTGACCGAGAGACACGCGAAAACGGCGAACAATCCGCCCAGCCAAAACCGCAAGAACATTCCCCTCTGAGTGTGGTTGTAGGTCACAGTCGCGGACATCACGTGGTTTCCTGAATTGAAGACGCGGCCAATTCCTTGATCTCTTCGGAAGCCGATCCCTGCGGATCCCCCGCTGAAGAACTGACCCACACAAATCGAATCAGCATCGAGAACGCCGCGACAAGCAACAGCCGACTCAGGAGCAAAACGCCCCAGCGCGTGCCATCGGAAACTTCCAACCAAGTCGACATCAGGCCAATGAATCGCGAAGCAAGATGATCCAGAATCAGGAACAGTCCGGCGGCCACAAACGGAATGCTCGCAACCTTTCCTGGATGCAAACCATTTCGGTTGGCGCGGCGATAAAGGGCGACCGTCGCGATCAACGCAAAAATCACGATGAACCACATCACGCGATAAGTCCTCCGAATCGCTCAACCGGGGAGCGACGGATGGGTATTCGATGAACACGGTCTAAGCGCGGGCCATGATGCTCCGCTGCAGGACTCAGAAACCAGCGCGTCGAGTTCGCCCAAATCACGCCTCACCATACTCGTCCGATGCCTCGATCTCGATGATCTTTTCGTGCGTGTCTCCTTGGAACATCATCGCCACGCCTTTCAAGTCAACCATGTAATGATGCCCCTTGTCCGTGACGAAATGCCAAGCCAAGACCTGCTGCCCTTCGTAATTGCAATTCGGATCTCCAGCGGTCACTCTCGAAAGCTCATGTTCCGAGGCATCACACAGAGCGCGCACGAGTTTGATATATCGTGGCTCATCCTGCTTGGCGCGCTCCCACCGTTCGGCGCGATCCGGCATGGACTCAACACGCCGCAAGATCTCCTCCTGCATTGCCTTGCGAGGCATCACAACCAGATGTTCCAGGCCACGAAGCCAAGCTGAATTGAGCTCGATCAGGTCTTCCTCTTCCATTAAGTCATAAATGGCTTCGTCGTTCTCACTCAGCGCGTCTCGGTCCGCGTTTTCTCCAAAGTATTCACTTTCAAAGAATCGCATCAGCCCTTCCTCACCGAGTTTTTCCAACAGGCCGGAGGATTGATCGAACAAGGCAAGGTGTCGGTCCGCGCCCATCGCCTTGAGCCCATCGCGAACGAGCTGAATCAACGACTCTTCCCAACGCGAGTTGTAGACAAACTGAGAGAAGCCGCCATTGTTCATCTGGGAGACGTAGAGGTCGACGTAGTAACTGCGGAGTGCATCGGTAGCAAGTTCGTCCTCGCGAAAATGCTGCTCCATCAGTGCGTTCAGAAACGAGACGCTGGAATAGATGATGTCGTAGGGGTCGTCACTCTCAAAGCTTTGCTCCGAAACGATGACCGACTGATCGTCCAAGTTTTGCGACATGCTTGCTTTATCGAAAATCGAGCAAATGGAATAGGTACAGACAGAACGTTGGTTCCAGACGCGACAAGTGGGCTGCGCGTGGAGAGAACGAAGGATAACACAGCACGCGCTATGACAGAAATCGCGATTTCATGATTCAAACCAGAGACCGCAACGCGTCTACCCCGCCGGTTCAACGATCGCGATCACTTTGCTGGGAACGATTTGCAAATGGTCTCGAACCGATTTGCAATTCATGAACTCGTTGTAGTCGTCACGATTCAAATGGAGATCCTCGAGTTCCGCGTAGGCCTCTTCGACACCATCGCCCAAGGCGCCCCGCGCTCTCAGGTCATCGATTTTGCCGAATGAGAGATAGAGCCTCATCGCTACGTTGTCGTCATCCGCATCGCACCCCAAGCGAAGGGAAGGACAAACTCGGCGTTCCATCATCAAACAGAGCTCGGAATCATCCACGAAGTCGTAGTCGTCGTTGGTCAAACGACGCGCATCGAGTGGAAGATCCGCCGCAACCGGATAATTTTCTCCGAAGCTCAGCTCCAGCAGGTCGTCGGGCGCCTCCGGATCCGCTTCCTGAATGCGTTCACCGCTATAGAAGCGAAGAAAATCCCGCACGTACACCGCAGCTTTTGAATAGGGCAACTTGCCCCAGCGACCCGCCCGTGTCAGGAAACGATCCACAGCAATCTCGCACGGAACTTTCCGAGCCAGCTTTCGGCTCAAAACGCTTCGTCCAAGCAAATAGATTAGGCGAGCATGCTCTTTCACGGCGGTGGCCCCCATCACGACACGATCAAACGATTCGCATGTTTCACGCAAGTTCATGCCGGTACTGGCTTGCAAAACACGTCGACTGGCAATCGAGTCGCATTCTACGTGCCAGCCTGACCGGGAGCGATTGGCCAGAACCTCGCTTGCATCGACATCCCCTTTTTTCCTAACAATTCAATATGGACGAGACCGACCCTCCAGAACCGTCTCCTTTCGCAATCCATCGAATCCCAAATGGGTTCGTCGTGCTGTTAGCCGTTGCGCTCCTGCTTCAGGGCCCGGTGGGTGCTTTCGGTGCCTTTTGGACTTACACCAAGAGCTTCGTCGGTACGCTGTTTGGTGGCGAGGAGCTGTTTTGGGAAGTGCTCTGCCAGACCGCTCCCCTTGCTCTCTCGATGGCAGCAGTGACTTTCGCCATGCGATGCCGTTGGATTACATTTCGAGACTTTACTTCCGTGCTTGCAGTCGCGGTCATTATCTTGACGGCAACATGGTTTGGCGGTGAGTTGCGATCCTTCAACGCGAAGAATCACGCTCATGCCATTCCCGGGGCCCAGGTAATCCCGGCGTCCACAATCACCGATGTCCCCACCCAGCTCGCCAGCGCCAAGCTCAACGCGATGCCTACCGCTGCCGCAAAAGATGTGCTCTCGGTCCATGAAGCGATGGCGATCTTGACCGATCTGAATGGGGCGGCGACCGATGTGCGTCATCACCAATGGTCCGACCCGATCCCTCGCGTCGACGCGATTCCGGGCGAGGGCGACTCCGCGACCGGCCTGGCGGCCAAAGCGATCAATCAGCTGCTAGGCTATTTCGTCGTCTACGGGCCACGTCTTTTCTTCGCGGCGATCTTGCTGGGATGCTATATCGGATGGACCTGGCAACCCTACTTTCAATCGATCACCGCGTGGCTGGAACGACGTCGATCGGTCGACCGGCCGCCAGCCTCCTGATTCGACCTCGCTCGATTTTCCGAGGCTCGATTTTCTGGAGCACAGATGCGGCCGCATGGCATTCAGCATGACCCATTTTGCCGGTACGCTAACCCTTCGAAGATACCGGATCCGCCACCGCTGCTTCGAATTCAGCCCGACCCACTCCTTGATCACAAGCGACATGCCGCCTCGCAACGAACTGAGCCTGCCGACCGTCGAGGACTGCGAGGGATGCGGTGCGTGCTGCCTTCACATGGGATACCCCAGCTATCTCACCGGTTCAGCGCATCAACCGCCCGAACCCCACTGGGTATCGCTACCTGATTCGCTGCGGCACGAGCTCGAGCAATACGCCGAAGCTTATCAAGCGCCTGGAGAAGGTGAACTCGACGGTCCATGTGTTTGGTTCGATTTGGACACACGACGTTGCAAACACCACGAGCATCGCCCGCAAGTCTGCAGAGACTTCCGCATCGGAAGCCAAGATTGTCTCGGTTGGCGAAAACAATATCGCGACCGCGTCGAAAGCAACTAGAACGAAGGCAACGCAGCGTTGCAACTTCCGTCGCGCTCTGTGGCTCCCTCAGCGACTCATCTGCGCCGCGGTCTGCAACACCCTCTGCGTCTCCATCCGAAACGCGTCTCCATCGCGGGGGATTAAGCGTCACCCCAGTGCTCTTGAATCTTGCGCTGCAGGAACTCAGCACTGCGAGCAAGCTGATCCATTCCCTCCACGCCATCTTCAATGCTGATCCAGTTGTCGCTGAATCCGGCCGACTTCAACTCCGTAAAGATCGCGTCGTAGTCATTCAGTCCCTTCCCGACTTCCCCATGACTGAGACGCTTGGCATAACCTTCGACGCCAAGCTCCTCGTTTCGAAGATCGTCAATCGTTCCCTGCAGTAGATAGCGGTCGCTTGCGTGCATGGTCACCACACGACGTGACACGCGACGCAACAGCTCCAGAGGATCTTCTCCCGCCAAGATCGTATTGCTTGGATCGTAGTTGACGCCAAAATTGGGCGCGGTGACTTGGTCCACCAACTCGCAAAAGACATCCATCATCTGTGCAAATTCCGGATAGATCCAAAAATCATCCTTGTAGTGGTTCTCGATGATCAACGTGATATTCCGCTCAGCGGCATAGCCCGCACACGCATCGATACATTCGGCCGCCAAACGTACGCCCTCTTTTCGGGTCACCTCTGGTCGACGCTGCCCTGACAAGACACGGCAATAGCTGCCCCCCATGGCCGCCGTCATGTCGATCCAGAATTTCTCTTTCTCGATCTGCTCGGCGCGAAACTCGGCGTCGGGGTGCGTGAAATCGGGGGAACAACACATCATCGGAATCGTCAGCCCCTTCGCTTCGACCTTGCCGCGGATCGAACTCCAATTCCCTTGGTCCTGCATCTCCAGAAAGCCTGCGTACCACTCCAAGCCGTCGACCGGCAACTCCGATGCCGCATCGATCCACTCGGAAAGACTCATCGTTCCATCTTTACAGAGGGCTTGCATGTATAGCTTGGGGAACGCTGCAAGTTTTGGCATGGGGAACTCTGGTGGGAAGGATTCTACAAAAACGGCGAACAATCGCGATCAACCGACCGGAGACCTCCGATCAATTTGGGGCTCGATGAGTCCAAGAACAGGCAAGGACGATCAAAGCGACGGCTTGAGCAACGACTTCACGATGCGACCACTATGCATCTGATCGAACGCCTCATGCCACTCCTCCAACGCCCAAGTTCCACCAATGATCGGGCGGACATCGAGCTGCCCGCTGGAAAGCAGCGCCAGCACGCGTTCCCAAATGCTCCAGTGATGACTGAAGCTGCCCTGCAGGGTGACATTTTTTTGCACCAGCGGATCGATGGAAAATCCAAGTGGTTTGGGGCCCCAACCGACTTTCGTAATCCATCCGGCCGGTCGAACCAAGTCAATCGCGAGCTTCAGCGTGGGTGAAACGCCCGCCGCATCAATGATCACGTCCGCTCCCAATCCGTCTCGCTCTCGGCACCACTCCGCGGCATCAGTCAACGGCGTACAACCATACTGCTTGACCACTTCGAATCTTGCTTGATCCGACTCCAACCCAAGCACCGCCACATCACCTCCGCAGAGCTTGGCAACGGCCGCACACAGAATACCGATCGTCCCCGGTCCGATCACCAGCACTCGGTCACCCGGATTGATTCGCGAGTTGCCCACGACCGAGTTGTACGCGACGCAGCAAGGTTCCGTCAGCGCCGCATGCTCGAGCGGCAATCCATCAGGGACTCGATGAAGACAACGTGCCGGCACACGCGCGTACCGCGTCATCGCGCCATCGACTCCGTATCCGAATCCTTTGCGGGTTGGGTCGAGGTTGTAAAGACCTTGGCGAGACATGGGATTGTCCAAGTCGATCACGGCGGCCGTTTCGCTCGCAATTCGATCTCCTTCGGACCAATTCTTGACGGAACTCCCAAGCTCGACGATCGCCCCGGAAAACTCATGCCCCAAGACCACCGGATAATTGACCGGCCAACTATGCGACGCCGTCCACTGATGCAAATCGCTACCGCAAACGCCCACGGCCGCGACTTCCACCAACACGTCGTCGGGCCCCACATCAGGCCGCGCGAACGAACGCACCTCGACGCTCCCCGGCTCGGGGGAAAAGTTAACAACCGCAGCTGAATCGCTCACGACGCAATGTCTCCGTGTGCGTGTACTTGATCGCAAATCATCTTGAGCGAACTCTCCAAGTCGCCGTCGGCCGTTTTGAACGCGTCGGCGTCAATCGTCAATGGAGCACCCAAGACGACCAAAGGAGCCCCGTAGCGGGGACATTCAATGGCCTGTTCGATCGTTAATCCGCCGACAGCCTGGACAGGAATATCGACGGCATCGACGACGGCTTTCAAATCATCCAATGGACTTGGCATACGCTCGCCACGCGCCGCGATCCCACGACGCTCGTCATAACCGATGTGATGCACAATATACCCGCATCCGAGATCCTGCAATCGCTTGGCCCCATCGACCATCGTCTGATATCCGAGATTATCGCCCATCACGCCGATGCCATAATCCCTGCCAGCCTTCACCACACACTTGATCGTCTCTTCGTGTGCCTGAGCCATCACGACGACGTGAGTGGCTCCCGCCTTGGCCATCATTTCAGCCTCCAAGTAGCCACCGTCCATCGTCTTCAAGTCAGCCACGATGGGAGTCTCAGGAAACCGCTCACGAAGCGACCGCACGCCGTGCAATCCTTCGGCAAGGATCAATGGCGTGCCAGCCTCTAACCAATCGACGCCGGCGCGAATGGCCATCTCGGCGGTCTCCAAGGCTTCGGCGATCGTCGTTAGGTCAAGCGAAATTTGAACAAGGGGCTTCATGGCAGTTCAGTTTGTCAGGCAAGGTGGGAGGATGAAGCGGAAGGATGGGCGGGTTGCTATGCCAGTCGCACACTAGCGGCGAAAGTCAATGAAGCGGTTGTCGATCAATCATGCCGCGAGTGTTCCGAATGCGTTCATCAATGTGAAAGGAGAGGGACGCAGCCTCGTGGTCTGTCATGCCGAGTCAAACCGCCGTGCCGAGTCAAACCGCCGTCGCCTGAGCTACGAACGTTGTCTCCGTTCCTTCGGCATGGTCACGACTGCTTGTCGGTCTGCACGCCATTGACCCACGTGCGGAACATTTCGGCGATGCGTCTCTACGGTTACGCGGTTCACGAGATTGAGAGTGTACCCAACTTCCAGGCGACAGATGACGTCACGAATGCAATTGCCAACGCTCAACGATTCGATGGTGTCGGCATCTCGTTCTGCTCTTTAGAAAAGTGAAGAACCATTGCCAGTCGTCGAGGAATCAATTCGGGGCAGCGCCAATCGCTACTAGGAATTCTTCACGTTGCCCAGATTCCGAAGACGCATGGCGCAGGATGAGCTTTTGGTCGGCATAGATGGGCGATGCGAACGAACTATCGCCAAGCTTATTCTCTGCTAATGACTCGAAACCGTCCGGTGACGCTCGAAAAACGTACGTCGTGCCACGTTCATTCGAAGCGTAAATGCGATCGCCGACCAACATCGGCGACGCGCTGAAGGGCCCTGACAATCGGCTTCTCCACATTTCTTCTCCATCGGCACATCGCCAACAATAGGCGACGCCACTGTCCGCGATTCCGTACAGGTAGTCCCCAACGACAAGCATCGATTGCTCGTAGCACTTGATTCGATTCTCCCAAACCAAACGTCCACCCTGCGCCGTGACGGCGATCCCAAAGGTGCCAGAATCGGGGTAGCTGCCACTGGCGAATGCCATGTTTTCGTTCCAAACCATGGTCGCACAAGTCGTGCGGCTCGTCGCATTGACCTTCCAGTTCAAGCCGCCCGATCGCGGGTCGTAGGAGGCCACACGATAACCACCGCTGATCAGAACCTGAGGGCGTCCCGCGATCGTTGCCAGAATCGGCGAGGAATAACTGGTCGACAGAGGTCGTTCGCCGCGCCACTTGGGCATACCATTCACTTTGTTCAACGCAAACAGGCCCGCATCACGATTGTCCGTGTCGACCGGGATGACCACCGCATCATCCAACAACAGCGGGGACGAACCGTAACCGAACCAGCCTTTGCCTGCGCGATAAGGAGCCACCACTCTTTGCCACACAATCTGGCCCTGAACCGACACGGCGGACGCATAGATTGCGTCTCCAACCTGCGCCGCGACATAGATTAAACGGCCATCGCTCGAAGGGGTTCCCGAGGCGCACGTATTCTTCTTGTGGAGGTAACTCGGCGGTTCGACGCCGCGATGCAACACAACCTTTCCCGTCGGCTTTCCATCCGACACGCTGTATTTCAAGAGCGAGATCGTTCGTTCGTTGGGCTCATGCGTGAGCACAAAGACACCGTCGCCAACGACGATGGGAGTCGCATGGCCCTTGCCCGGAATGGCCGATTTCCAAAGAACGTTTTGCGTTTCAGACCAAGTCGTGGGCACCACCTTGTCCGCTTCGGCCGGTGCGTGATTGTCAAGCGTTGGTCCACGCCATGCGCGCCATTCCTGTGCAGACACTCGCCCGGCAACCGCCATCATCGGCAAGACCGCAGCGATGAAGGCGAACTGCAAACGACAATTAGGAAACCTCATGTTTCGATCTACTCCAAGCGATTGATGAATTGGATGAGCCCGATTCAGCTCACGGTAAACTTTCAAACCTTCGTCAGTAGCGCGCGTTCTTCACGCGTTGCTCTTACAATCCTGACGCCAGGCGTGTCATTTCGACCTGGGCGAGAGGTCCGCTGCGGGCGACGTCAGCCGGAATCTGCCCAGACAGCATTCTCGAATCAGGGAGTCGCAGGGGCAGGCGTCTCTACTTCGGTCTCGCGATTCCCTTTGCGAGATTCTGACTTTTGCTTCGCCGCTTCAAACTCAGCGAGTTGCCGTAACAGGGGAGCCGAATGCGGCATGAGCTTCAACGCGCGTTTTTGAGTTCGAATTGCGTTGTCGATGTCTCCCGTCGCGAAGTAG